>NZ_JBTMMT010000123.1:0-8389 GCF_055517075.1 Micromonospora sp. DSM 43699 | reverse complement strand
GCGACACATCCATGAACCCGAGCATGTCTGGGCCTGGTCCCGATGGCGACGACGCCGCCAACACCAGGCCCGAACATGCCACTACCGACGACGCGGCTACCCCTGACCAACTGCCGTTGCAGTACTAGGGTTCTCCGCAACGGCGGCCCGGTGCCGCCGGTGGGGAGGCAGCGATGCGGGATAAGTCGGGCCTGCCCGCAGGGCCAGGGCAGCGCATCGGCGGTGCAGATCCAGAGCGGTTTGAGCGGCGCGTGTCTTTGCATCTCGCCTCCGAGGTGGGGTCGATCTTCACGGCACTCCGGCCCGCCGGGAAGCTCCTCCACCGGGCCGGAGGCCATCCCTACCTCACATCGCCGCGCACCCACTTGTCAATCAGCAAGGAGCGATAGTCAAGCCAGCGCCGTGCCTACGGTCGAAGGGTGAAGCGACCGCGCTTGTACGGACCGGGCGAACTGGCCGCCCTGTTCAACGTGTCGCGGCAGCGGGTCCTACAGATCACCCGCAGACCCGGCTTCCCCGAACCACTCGCCCGACTGATCGGCACCACTGTCTGGGACGCCGACGAGGTCGACGAGTGGGCACGCCACCACCGACCTCCCCGCACACCTGCGGAAGACGACGAGTAGACAGCCGACCAACCATCGGGCACGGCACTCGCCGGCGTGCAGACCGGTACACCCTCCGCCATGAACACCGGTACGGTGCGGGCATCCACGGCGGCCCGGATCCGTCGTACACATGTGCTATCCACAGGGTGTGGACAGCGGGGGGATCGGATGAGTTACCAGCTCAGCGCGGTCGTCGCGGATGTCGAGCTGCTGCGCGAGCAGACCGCCGACCTGGATCACGCGGTGCTGGCCGCGCTCCGGCAGGATTTCGCGCTGCTGCCGGTGACCCCGCAACTGGTCGAGGAGCTGACCGGCGCGCTGCCGGACTACCACCCCGAGGAGCCGACCGCCGGGCAGCCGTTCGAGCTGGTCCTCTCGCCGGCCCTGGCTGGGCTGCTGGACCGCTGGTCGCGGCGCGGGCCGGTGGCGTACCTGGAGGCGGAGTTCGCCGGGGGTCTCGGTCGACAGGCGTCGGCGGTCTGGCTCGACGGCCGGTTGAGCTGGGGTCCGCGCTTCGACAGCACCTTCACGCTGCCGCGCGTCGAGTGGCCGATCAACGCGGCGTTGGCGCGGCTCGGCGCGGAGCCCGGCCGATGGCTCGACCCGTTCGCCGAACTGGGCCTGCACCTGGAGCGGAACACCGCCGGTTGGCTGACCCACGGCCGGCGTGGGCTGACTGCCGACTACTGGGACGAGCTGGCCGAGGAATGGGAGGAGCAGCAATTCCCGGCCGACCAGCAACCTGAACGCCCCGGTCCCGTTGTGGACTGGGGGATTCCATGACATTGCGACAATTTGCCGTCCTTGCGGCATTGCTGGTGGCTGCCACCGCATCGGGCAGCGGCCGCCGGCCATCGGAGCACGACGCTCCGGCGCGGCCCATCGGTGCCAGCCAGGTGGTCGGGTTGCACGGCCTGGCCGGAGCCGAGTTCGGCGTCAGCGAGGCGGAGCTGACCCGGCGCGGAATGCTCCGCGCCGATGCCGACACCTGCGGTACGACGCTGGCCGGACACGGCACGGCCAGCCCGATCTTCGTCGACGACCGGCTGGTGCTGCTCTGGCTCGACGACCCGATGAGCACCCCGGAGGGGATCACCGTCGGCACCCCCGTCGGGGAGGTGCTGCGCCGGTACCCGTCGGCGGTCCGGCTGCACGCTCCACAGCGGACGTACCGGTTCGACGGACTGCTCGCCCGCGACGGCGACCGGGGGTACCTCTTCCTGCACGACGGCACGGCCGTCCGGGAGATCATCGCCGGGTACGCCGACTGGGCCCGCCGCCTCTTCGACGAGGGTTACGGCCCCTGCTGAACTGCAGCCACGACGTGGATTGTCCGTGACCGGCCCCGATGAGAACATCTCCTGGCCACGCAGTCGGCGTGGGCAGCACACGGGGGATCGATGTCACGCACAGTCCTGTCCCGCCCGGTGATCCGGGCCGGGAAGTCACTGCCACGCCTCGCGCTGGCCACCCTGCTCGTCTCGACCCTGGCAGTAGGCCCGATCGCCGCAGGTGACGGGGCACCGACACCGGCCGCGGTGGTCGGTACGTCCGGCACCACGGCGACGGGCTCGCCGGCGTCGGCACCCGCCACATCGGATCCGGCGTCGCAGGCCACCGGGCTGAGCACCGAACAGCCGCGTACCCGGTCCACCACCGTCACCCGGCAGCCCAAGCCACCCCGCTCACGCTGCGGCGGCGGTCTGGCCCTCGGCACGGTCGCCACCTGCGCCGCGATCGTCGACCAGGCGCAGGACGTCTGGACCGTCACCACCACCGCCGCCGACGACCTGCTGCTCGTCCAGCTCGGTCGGGGCACCGGGCGGGACTCCGTCGGTGGCCGGGTCACCGATGCCACCGGCCGGGAGCTCTGCCGGCTCGGCGTGGACGCGAACCGCTGTCGGGTCGGTGCCGCCGGGACGTACCGGATCACCCTGCAACTGCCGTACTCGACCGGGCGGGGCGACTACACGATCGCGGCCGAGTCGACGCATACCCCGTCGAGCTGCGGGCAGTTGCCGGCGGACCTGTTCGACTTCGGGTCACCGGGGAGCACGGTGACGCTGCCGGCCGGTGCGGCCGCCCGGTGTCACCTGTTCGACCAGCCAGCCGGTGCGCTGCTGCGGTTCGCCGACCCGGGCGGTCCGCGCGACATACGGGGGCTGATCCTTGACGGGCGGCACCTGACGCTCTGCGAGTTGAGCTACGGCGGCGGTGACTGCCGGCTCGACCGGCCGGGCCCCTACCGGCTGCTGAGCTGGGAACAGTACGGCAAGGAGGGCACCCACCTGGTCAAGGCGCGGCGGCTGTCCGACCCGGCGGGCTGCCAGAGCCTGCCGCTCGCTCCGTACGGCGACCCGGGCAGCGCCGTGAACAGCGGCGCGACCCCGGCCGGCGAGGCGACCTGCCACACCTTCGGCACCGACGCGGCCCGGCCGCTGCTCGTCCGCGCCGTCAGCCTCGACGCCACCAGCTTCGACTGGCAGGTGCTGGATGCCACGGGCGCTCAGGTCTGCGCCCGGGAGGGCGTCCCGGTCTGCACCGTGCCGGCCGCCGGCCGGTACACCCTGCTGGTCAGCGGCCCCCTGTACGCCGACCGGACCCACCGGTACGAGGTGGCGCTGAACCCGCTCGACCGGGCCGACGGGTGCGCGCCGACCACCGGCTACGCCCCCTGGGACCAACCGGCCCTCCAGGTGAGCCAGGTCGCCCGGGTACAGACCAACTGCCAGCCCTTCACCGGCCGGGCCGGTGAACGGGTCATCGTGTCCGGTGCACGCTGGACCCAGGACACGGGTGGCAACCGGATCTGCGCCGAGCCTACCGACCAGGTCGGCTGCGTGCTCCCGGCCGACGGCGACTACCGGGTGATCTCGTACCGGGAGTGGAGCGGGAACACCGTCGAGACGTACCCGTTGGGTATCCGGCGGATCTCCGACCCGGTGGGCTGCCCCACGGTCCGGCCCGGCAGCTACGGCGCCGCGCCCGTCGGCGCCCCGGCCCCGGTCGCGTGCCGGATCCTGGACGTCCCGGCCGCCGGGGTCTACCGGGTGACCGCCCTGCACGGCGACAACGTGACCACGTTCGCCCGGGTCCTCGACACCGCCGGCCGGACGGTCTGTGCCCAGGTCCGCTGCCCGCTGCCCGCCGGCCGGCACACCCTGCTGGCCAGCGTGGACGCCACGAGCACCACCGAGTTCGCGGTGTCGCTGCTGCCGCTGCGGCCGACCGGGTGCGCACCCGTCTCCGACGCCGGCTGGGCCGACGCGCCGCACCGGGGCCGGATCGACACCTCCGGCCAGATCGACTGCGTGGTCCTGCCCACCCCGTCCGGGGCGTCGATCGCCACGCTGCTGCCGGTCGACGCCGCACTGAACGTCGACATCGTGGACGCCGACGGTGAGTCGGAGTGCAGCCTCTGGTGGTACACCTGGCACGGCTGCGAACTGGACGGCCCGGCACCGCACTCGGCGCTGCTCACCGGGCACACCTGGGTCGCGCAGCTGTCGTACACGGTGGGTTTCGCCCGGACCGACGCGCCGGCCTGCCCGCCGCTGCCCCGGGACACCACGGACACGACGGTGACCACCGGCCCGGACCGCCTCGCGGCCTGCTTCACCGTCCCGCCCGACCAGACCGCCGCCCGGCAGACCTTCACCTGGGCGCGCACCGCCGGCACCGGCCGGGCCCGGCTGACCGTCTTCGGCGGGACGGGTCGGTCGACGTGCGGGACGGACCGCGCCGCCCAGGGCACTGTCACCTGCACGCTGCCTCCCGGCCCGGTCACCGTGCTGCTGGACACCGACGGCAACACCGCCACCTACCGAGTGGGCCAGCGGAACGCCGGCACGTCCTGACCCGGTCGCGGGCCGGCTCCGATCGGGGGCCGGCCGGGCCGGGCAAACGCGGAACGCCCGGTGCGATCCTCACGGATCGCACCGGGCGTTCTCGCTTGTCACGAGCGGTGGCGGCGGGATTTGAACCCGCGGAGGGCGTAAACCCTCACACGCTTTCGAGGTCTGCGACCACCTGTTCAAGACCGTCCATCAGCAGGCGGGACCAGGCGCTTCGCCACCTGGCGAACCCGGGCACGTACCGGCGTACAGCAGTGAACGAGACCAAGATTGAGACCAAGCATGACCCGCCAAGAACCCGCTGCCGCTGGCGCACAGTCGCAACGACTTGGGCGGCGACGCAACGGTCAAGCCATATGTCTGATATCTGATTAAAGATCCGCAAAGAATGCACTACTGCACCCCCTCAGGTAACCTCCGGCCACAGAGTCGATAAGTAAACTGGCTAGATGGGGTGGCATTGATGACAAAGAAGGACAAGCCCAAGACTGTAGCCTTCTTTGAAATTCGAGACGCCAAGGGTTGCCCTTTTCCCGACCCCCTACCCTGGGATAAGCATTTAGCGGAGATATCTCGCGAGTCGGCGGAAGCCAGAAGGCACTACGTGGGAATGACCCCCCATTGGGGTCAGATCTATACGCGCCACGAAAAGGACCACCTAATTCTCGCACGCTATCGCGATGACGTTTCTTCTTACGATATCGAAACGGGAGACATTGTCGATACGGCTTCCGACTCAGCAAAGCCTTGGGTGGAACTCTCAATCACTCATTTTCTGGAGGAAACAAACAGGCTAGGTTATGTTCTTGGCTCCCACGCCGCCCCACGCATTTCCGCCTTACAAGCATGGATTAACTCGCATGCACTGGTCGATGGCGGCGTAACGATTGAACCAGTCTTGTCACGGAAAGTGATGCAGAAAATCAGGGGAGCTGCCGAAGCATCGCTTCTGCGCGTAAAGTACGACAGCCGCCAACTAGACATCACCGACGAGAGCACAGCAAAGACCCTCGCGGAAATCAAAAAGTTGGTGGGAGCAAAGCTCGATCACACCTCAATCGAGTTGATTTTCCGAATCGAGGGCGGGATGTCGCCCGGCCTTGAAGAGGACCGCATCAAGATACTTGACATAGCCAAGGAAGTTTCAGAAGACGACTTCCGATCAGCCGCCGCCAAATTGGTCAACTACGACGAAAGTGGCCGCCCCCGAGCTGAGGACGTTGACTTTGTCAAGCATCGCCTTGCCCGGAAGGAAAAGATCACAATTACGGACCAAGAAGGCAAGTCGGTTAAGATCGCTTCTGCAATTGATGCGATCTATCGTGCAGCCGAGCGATTCGGTGATGAGCTTTACCAAGATCCGACGCTGAACGGCTAGGAGTGTCGGACCCCCTCTCTACACTGGTGGAAGGAGGTGCACAGTGGAGAACAGTCGCCGGAAGGTCGCCACACCAAAACGTCGCCCCGCGTCCCTCCTTGGGGCCTTCTACCGCCTCGGCAATTTATCCCCCGGCAAGCTTCGAGGGATCTGGTCCGACCATCCGTGGGTCGATACATGCATTGTGGTCGGAATCGTCTCCCTTCACGCATTCTTCGTGGTTCGCTATGGAGTCGGCGATGTTCTCGCATGGGCGGACGGTAGCCAGAGAACCGACACATACGCGGCCGGTGCAGGAGTTTCCGCACTAATAGGCGGGTTCACCGGAACTGCCATCGCCCAGTACGGCAGCTCCTCGGGGCCAATCATCACCTGGCTACGCGCTGTCCACGGAGCCAAGATACGCGACAACTGGCTTAGCATCTGTCGCTGGCTGATGGTCGTTGCAGCGCTGTGTATTACAAGCATGGCGATTGACGGTGGATCATCCAAGCCAAACGGATCAAACTGGTTGTTCGAGGTCGCCTTTTTGCTTTCTCTTCTAAAGTTTGCACGATTGGTTTACTTATTCGAACTAATCATCACAGCCGTCGACAAGCAGGACGAAAATTCTTTCGCTTTGCAGAAGGCAAGCAAAAGGCAAGCACGGGCAATGGCCGGCAGAGCCAGTAGACCACAAGAACCAGGCGTCGTATTTGACGACGAGGATTGAATCCGCCTTATGAGCTCGACAGTGTGGCGGCTGAGGAGCCGGACAGGATTTCCGACCATGCCTTCCATGCGTCTGCGAGGATGTCAATCAGTTCTGACCTTGTCGGCGTCCATTCAAGGGCGGTGTGAGCGCGGCTAATGTCCGCGATCAGGTTCGGTGGTTCTGGTTTGGGGGGCTGGCGTCGGACAACAATCGGGTGGCCTGTGACCTGCTCGGCGGCGGCTACTAAGCTGGCCATGCTCGTACCGATGCCGGAGCCGAGGTTGACGGTTTGGCCGACCCCTGGGGCGCATGCGGCTAGGGCGAGTCGGACGGCGGTGGCGACGTCAGCAACGTGGACGAAGTCGCGTACTGCCGCACCATCGCCGTTCAGCGTCACATGGTCGAGTTGGCCGGTGATCGCGCGAAAGACGTTGGGGATGATCCGTGCGCGGTCGGTGTCGGTGACGCCGTCGACAGCTCCGGCGATATTGAAGGGCCGTACGATGATCGCGCCGATTGCTCCGGTTGCTGCGTAGGCTGCGACCATCTGCTCGGCGGCGACTTTCGATGCCGCGTAAGGGCTTTCGGGGTGTGGGTCGAGGTCTTCGGAGAGTGCACCGTGGTGCTGTGATCCGTACACGATGTTTGTGGAGGCGAAGACCAGGGCGGCCGGCCCGGTGGTCGTCCGCGCAGCGTCCAGGGCCATGAGTAGGTTCAGTGTGCCGGTCGCGTTGACGTCGAAGTAGCTCAGCGGGTCGGCAAACGAGTCCCGGCCGCTGGTGAGCGCAGCGAGATGCACCACGCCGCCGTACCTGCCTTGCTGGACGATGTCGGCGACGCGGTCGCGGTCGCGGATGTCTCCCGTCACCAGCTCGGCGCCAGGGGGTGGGTTGCGGTCACTGTGGCCCCGGGTCATGACGGTGACCCGGTGGCCGGTGGCGAGTAGTTCGCGGGTGACGGCGTGGCCGAGGAATCCCAGGCCACCGGTTACCAGTACGTGCACGTCAGCCTCTCCCCAGGATGGTGCGACGGTGTTCCCACGCAAGTTGGATGCAGCCGGCCGCCGCCGGGGCCAGTCGCCCGCTGGCGGTCAGTTCGTCGATGGTGTGCCGGGTGAACGGCAACGCCGAGGTGGGCCGTACCCGCCCGGTCTTGACCACTGTCCCTTCGGCGTTGGCGCTGACCATGTTGGCGAACAGGCGGTCATAGGTCGGGCCCTCGAACACGGCCACGGTCAGGATCTCGCCCCACAGGGTGAGCGCATCGAGCGCGACGCCGAGACAGAAGACCCGTACCCCACCGGCGGCCAGGGCGCGGTCGAAGGACGCCAACGGTTCGGCGGTGTAGTCCGCCGGCTCACCGTCGCCGCCGTGCTCGGCGCTGCCGAGGAATTCCTCGCTGTACTCGCGCATCATGTTGCGCCACAGGTCGAAGTCGGCCGCCTGAGCCGCCGGCAAGACGCTCGACGGTTGGAAGACTCCCGCCGGCATGATGTGCAGCATCCCCCCGGCTACGGCCACGTTGCCGGCAGCTCGGTTGTGCAGCACGAAGGAGACCCCGTCGTCGTCGACCCGCAGGGTGAGCGTGTCGGTTGACGGTGCCGTGGCCCGGCGGCTGGGCGTGAACGGGTCGCCGACGAGTCGCCGGAAGCCGAGGTTGCGCCAGGACGCCGGCAGGATGCCGCTCCCATCGCCGGCAACGTGGTACATCGCCATCTCATGCGCGAGCGCTTCCGCGACGTCGACACCACCGAAGTACGTGCCGGTGGTGAAGGTGAGCGCCCGATCGGGCTGACTCCAGTCGACCCCCGCGAGGTGCCACGCGAGCCGGTTCTCCAGCAACCGGGGTTGCTCGA
>NZ_JBTMMT010000122.1:0-8497 GCF_055517075.1 Micromonospora sp. DSM 43699 | reverse complement strand
GTTGCGTCGTGGTGACGATGATCCGACGCGGTTGTTGACGAGTCTGGCGAGCGCGCACGCGATCGGTCTGCCGGTCGACTGGACCAGGGTCCTCACCCCGGCACCCACCCTCGACCTACCCACCTACCCGTTCGGGCGGGACCGCTACTGGCTGGCGCGCGGCGGGACCGGTCGGGCCGGACTGCCGTCGGCGGGCCTCGACGCGGTGGACCACCCGCTGCTCAGCGCCGCAGCCGACCTGCCCGGCGACGACGGCCTACTGCTCACCGGGCGGATCTCGCTCGCCAGTCACCCGTGGCTGGCCGACCACGCAGTGCTCGGCACCGTGCTGCTGCCCGGCACCGCCCTGGTCGAGTTGGCATCCCGCAGCGGTCGGACCGTCGACACCGCGCACGTGGTGGAGCTGGTGCTGGAGGTGCCGCTCGTCGTCCCGCAGACCGGCGGCGTCGACCTGCGGGTCCGCGTCGGGCCGGCCGACGGCGACGGCTGCCGGCCGGTGACCATCCACTCCCACGTCGACGACGGCACCGACCGACCGGGCACGGCCCGGCAGTGGCAACGGCACGCCACCGGCCTGCTCGCCCCCACCCGGGCGGTGACCGTGGCCCCGGCCGGCGCCTGGCCGCCCGCCGACGCCGAACCGATCCCGCTGGACACGCTCTACCCGCACCTGGCCGAGCAGGGCTACCACTACGGCCCCGTCTTCCGGGCACTGCGCGCGGCCTGGCGGCACGGCGACGACATCCTGGCCGAGGTGGCGTTGGACGCCGACGCGGCCACCACCGACGCCGTCGGGTTCTCGGTGCACCCCGCGCTGCTCGACGCCGCCCTGCACGCCATCGGCGCCAGCGCCCTGGGCCGCGCCGAGGACGCCCCGTCGCAGCCCGGCGCGGCGCAGCCCGGGTTGCCGTTCTCCTGGACTGGGCTGGCCCTCGCGCCCACCCGGGCCCGCGAGCTGCGGGTGCGGCTCACCGTGACCGAGGGATCGGTGGCGGCGACCGTCACCGACACCGGCGGCGTGCCCGTCGCCTCCCTCGACGCCCTCGTCCTGCGGCCGATCAGTTCGGACCAGCTCGACGCGGCCCGCCGCGCGGCCAACCGGTCGCTGCACCGGCTCGACTGGATCGCCCCCGAGCCGGGAACGGACCGGACCGCCCGCCTCGCCGTGCTCGGCGACGCCGGGGGGTGGCCGGGCATCGAGGCGTACCAGGATCTGGACGACCTGGTGGCGGCCGTGGCAGCCGGGGCGGCCATGCCCGACGCGGTGGTCGTCGGCTGCGCGGGACTGCGCGCCGACGAGCCGAGCCCCGCGCGGGTCGCGCACCTGGTCAGCCACGGGACGCTGGTGCTGGCCCAGGACTGGCTCACCCGGGAAGTCCTGGCGGACGCCCGGCTCGTCGTCGTCACCCGGGGTGCGGTCTGCGTCGACGGCGACGAACGGCCCGCCGACCTGCCCGCCGCCACGGCGTGGGGTCTCGTCCGCTCCGCCCAGTCGGAGAACCCGGGCCGGTTCGTGCTGCTCGACCTCGACGACGATCCCCGCTCGGCGGTCGCGCTGCCGGCGGCGCTGGCCACCGGGGAACCGCAGCTCGCCGTCCGTGCCGGGCAGCTCCGGGCACCCCGGCTGGTCCGGCTCGGACCGCCGCCGCAGGACCGGCCGGCGCCCGACCTGTCCACCGGCACGGTCCTGGTCACCGGCGCCTTCGGCGTGCTCGGCCGGCTGGCCGCCCGGCACCTGGTCACCCGGCACGGCGTGCCCCGGCTGCTGCTGGTCAGCCGCAGCGGCGCGGACGCACCCGGCGCGGCGGACCTCGTCGCCGAGCTGACCGCACTCGGTGCCAGCGCCCAGGTCGCCGCCGCCGACGTCACCGACCGGGACGCCCTCGCCGTGCTGCTCGACGAGATCCCCGCCGACCGACCGCTGGTCGGCGTCGTGCACGCCGCAGGCATCCTCGACGACGGGGTGCTGCCGGCGCTCACCCCGGCCCGGTTCGACACCGTCCTCGGGCCGAAGGTGGACGCCGCCTGGCACCTGCACGAGCTGACCGAGAAGCGCGACCTCGCCGCGTTCGTGCTGTTCTCCTCCGCCTCCGGGCTGTTCGGCGGTCCCGGCCAGGCCAACCACGCCGCCGCGAACGCCTTCCTGGACGCGCTCGCCCACCACCGTCGGGCCAGCGGACTGGCCGTCACCTCGATGGCGTGGGGGCCGTGGGCCAACCCCGACGGGCCCGGGGGACCGCAGGGACACGTCGACGAGCAGCGGATGAGCCGGGCCGGCTTCCACCCGCTCGACGCCGACGAGGGTATGGAGCTGTTCAGCGAGGGGCTGCGCTTCGGCGACGCGGTGGTCGTCCCGGTGAGCCTGGACCACGGGCTGCTCGGCCGGCTCGGCCCGGCACTGCCCCGGCTGCTGCACGGTCTGGTCCGCCCGGCCGGGGCCGCTCCGGTCGCGGCGACACCGGCGGCCGACGCGGCGGACGCGCTCCGCGCCACCCTCGCCGCCACCCCGGAGGCAGAGCGGGACCGGGTGCTGTCCGACCTGGTCCGCACCCACGCGGCGGCGGTGCTCGGCTACTCCTCGATCCGCGACATCGACGAGGAGAAGGGCTTCGTGGAGCTCGGTTTCGACTCGCTGACCGCTGTGGAGTTCCGCAACCGGCTCGCCGCCGCTACCGGGCTGCGCCTGCCGTCGACCCTGATCTATGACCGGCCGACCACCGGCGCGATGGTCGCCCACCTGCGCGGCGCGCTGCTCGCCGAGCGGACCACCACCGCGCTGTCCGTGCTGGGCGAGCTCAACAAGCTGGAGACCGCCATGCGCGCGGTCACCACCGAGGACACCGACCGCACCGCCGTCGCCGCCCGGCTGCGCGAGCTGCTGTCGCTCTGGACGTACGCCGAGGCCGGCACCGACGACGCCGCCACGGGCGACGGCAACCTCAGCACCGCCAGTGCCGAGGAGCTGTTCAGCCTTCTCGACGACGAGCTCGGATCGGCCTGACCCGGATGCTCCGGACCTCTGACCACGATACGGAGTGGCTCGATGCCCACTGAGGAAGAGTTCCTCGACTACCTCCGGCGCGCCACGGCGGACCTGCGCGAGGCGCGGCGGCGCGTGCGCGAGGTAGAGGCGAAGGACCGCGAGCCGATGGCCATCGTCGGCATGGCCTGCCGCTACCCGGGTGGCGTCAAGAGCCCGGACGAGCTGTGGCAGTTGGTGGCCGACGGCCGGGACGGGGTGGGGGACTTCCCGACCGACCGGGGCTGGGACCTGGAACGCCTCTTCTCCGCCGACCCGGACAACCCGGGTACCTCGTACACGGACAAGGGCGGCTTCCTCTACGAGGCCACCGAGTTCGACCCGGCCTTCTTCGGCATCTCGCCGCGTGAGGCCCTCGCCATGGACCCGCAGCAGCGGCTGCTGCTGGAGAGCGCCTGGGAGGCGTTCGAGTCCGCCGACCTCGACCCGCAGCGACTGCGCGGCAGCCGTACCGGGGTGTTCGCCGGGGTGATGTACCACGACTACGCCTCCCGGATGCTTGACCTGCCCGAGGGCGTGGAGGGCTACCTGGGCACCGGCAACTCCGGCAGCGTCGTGTCGGGTCGGGTCGCGTACACGTACGGCCTCGAAGGGCCGGCCGTCACCGTCGACACGGCCTGCTCGTCGTCGCTGGTCGCCGTGCACCTCGCCGTGCAGGCGCTGCGCCAGCGCGACTGCGACTTCGCCCTGGCCGGTGGGGTCACCGTGCTGTCCACCCCCGGCGTCTTCGCCGAGTTCTCCCGGCAGCGCGGCCTCGCCGCCGACGGCCGGTGCAAGTCGTTCGCCGCCGCCGCCGACGGCACCGGCTGGGCCGAGGGCGTCGGCGTCCTGTTGCTCCAGCGGCTCTCCGACGCCCAACGCGACGGTCGACGCGTCTACGCGGTGATCCGGGGTAGCGCGGTCAACCAGGACGGCGCGAGCAGTGGCCTGACCACCCCGAACGGCCCCAGCCAGGAGCGGGTGATCCGGCAGGCGCTGGCCAACGCCCGGCTCTCCCCGGCCGACGTGGACGTCGTCGAGGCGCACGGCACCGGCACCACCCTGGGTGACCCGATCGAGGCCCAGGCGTTGCTCGCCACGTACGGGCAGGACCGCGCCGACGGGGGGCCGCTCTGGCTCGGCTCGGTGAAGTCCAACCTCGGCCACACCCAGGCCGCCGCCGGGGCCGCCGGCATCATCAAGATGGTGCTGGCGATGCGGCACGGCGTCCTGCCGCGCACCCTGCACGTCGACGAGCCGTCCCCGCACATCGACTGGTCGGCCGGCGCGGTCGAACTGCTCACCGAGGCCCGCCCCTGGCCGGCGACCGGCCGGGAGCGGCGGGCCGCCGTGTCGTCGTTCGGTATCAGCGGCACCAACGCCCACGTCATCATCGAGCAGCCTCCCGCCGTCGCGGAGCCCGAGCCGGCGGTGCCGGCCGCCGCGCCGCCGCTGGTGCCGGTACCGCTCTCCGCCCGCAGCTCCGAGTCCCTCGCCGCGCAGGCCCGCCGCTGGGCCGACCACCTGGCCACCGACGACTCCGTCCGGCCGGTCGACGCCGCCGTGTCCGCGCTCAGCCGGGCCGGACTGGACCGGCGGGCCGTGGTCCTCGCCGCCGGCCGCGCCGACCTGCTCGCCGGGCTGCGCGCCCTCGCCGTCGGCGAGCCGGACCCCACACTGGTCACCGGCACCGCCACCGGTCGCGGCCGGATCGCCTTCCTCTTCTCTGGCCAGGGCGCACAGCGCGCCGGCATGGGCCGTGAGCTGTCCGCCGCGTTCCCCGCCTTCGCGTCCGCGTTGGACGAGGTCTGCGCGCACCTCGACCCCCACCTGCCCCGGCCGTTGCGCGAGGTGCTGTTCGCTGCGGAGGACTCGGCCGAGGCCGCTCTGCTGAACCAGACGGTCTTCACCCAGGCCGGGCTCTTCGCCGTCGAGGTGGCCCTGTTCCGGCTCGCCGGTTCCTTCGGGCTCGTCCCCGACTTCCTGGTCGGCCACTCGATCGGCGAGCTGGCCGCCGCGCACGTCGCCGGGGTGCTCACCCTCGCCGACGCCGCCGCGCTGGTCGCCGCCCGGGGCCGGCTCATGCAGGCCCTGCCGGCCGGCGGGGCGATGCTCGCGGTCGGCGCGGACGAGGCGGCCGTGGCCGATTCGCTGGCCGGCGTCTCCGGCCGGGTCGACATCGCCGCCGTCAACGGTCCCGCCGCCGTGGTCGTCTCCGGCGATACCGAGGCCGTCGACGAGGTGGCGGCGTTCTGGGCCGGCCGGGGCGCGCCCACCCACCGGCTCCGGGTCAGCCACGCCTTCCACAGCGCCCTCATGGACCCGATGCTCGCCGAGTTCGCGGCGGTCGCGGAGGGACTGACGTTCCGGCCACCCACAGTGCCGATCGTGTCGAACCTGACCGGTCGGATCGCCGAGCCGGAGCAGCTGTGCCGCCCCGGTTACTGGGTGCGCCACGTCCGGGAGGCCGTGCGTTTCGCCGACGCCGTCGCCCACCTGGCCGAGGCCGGCGTCGGCACCTACGTGGAACTGGGTCCCAACGGGGTGCTCACCGCCATGGCGCAGAGCTGCCTCACCGACCCGGCGGCGGTGCTGGTGCCGCTGTCCCGCAAGGACCGGCCCGAGCCCCGCGCCGTCCTGGAAGCACTCGCCCAGCTGCACGTCCACGGCCTCGCCGTCGACTGGGACGCCCTGCTCGGCGGCACCCGCGCCCGCCGGATCGCCCTGCCCACCTACGCCTTCGCGCACGAGCGGTACTGGCTGGAGCCGGTCGGTCGGCTCGCCGACGTCTCCGGCGCCGGCCTGGGTGCGGCCGGGCACCCGCTGCTCGGCGCGGCGGTCTCCGTCGCCGGCGAGGACATGGTGCTGCTCACCGGCCGGCTGTCGCTGGCCACCCACCCGTGGCTGGCCGACCACGCGGTCTCCGGCGCGGTGGTGCTGCCCGGTACCGCGCTTGTCGAACTCGCGGTCCGGGCCGGCGACGAGATCGGCGTCTCCCGGGTGCGGGAGCTGACCGTCGCCGCGCCGGTGGTGCTGCCCACCACCGGCGGCACCCGGGTGCAGGTGCGCGTCGGTCCCGCCGACGACGCCGGCGCCCGCGCGGTGACCATGCACGCCCAGGCCGAGGACGACCCGGACGCCGACTGGGTGCGGCACGCCGAGGGCGTGCTGGAACCAGCCGCCGCCGACGAGCCCGGCCTCGGGGCGTGGCCGCCGGCCGCCGTGACCGAGGTCGCGCTCGACGACTGGTACGACGCGCTGGCCGGACGCGGCCTGACCTACGGGCCGGCGTTCCAGGGCCTGCGCCGGCTGTGGACCGGAGACGGCGAGGTGTACGCCGAGGTCGCCCTGCCGGAGGGCGTCGCGGAGGCCGCCGGCGGTTTCGCGGTGCACCCCGCCCTGTTGGACGCCGCCCTGCACCCGGTGGGGCTGCTGCTGGCCGGCGAGGGCGGTGGCCCCCGGGTGCCGTTCACGTTCGAGGGCGTCCAGGTCCACGCGTCCGGCGCGTCGGCGCTGCGCGTACGGCTGAGTCGCGACGGCTCCACGGTGCGGCTGGTCGCCGCCGACGGCGCGGGTGCTCCGGTCGTGTCGGTGGACACCCTGGTCCTGCGGGAGATGACCGCCCCGGTCGCCCCGGACGCCGCGGCCCGGTCGATGTTCGAGGTCGCCTGGCAGGCCGAGGAGGTCACGCCCGTCGACGACCTGTCCGGCTGGGCGCTCCTCGCCGGCCCGGACGGGGCCCACCCCGCCGGCCTGCCCGCGTACCCCGACGTGGCGGCCGTGCTGGCCGCGGGCGACCCCGGGTCGCTGCCGCGCATCCTGGTGCTGCCGGTGTCCGCCGCGTCCGACGAGGACGTGCCGGAGTCCGTCCGGGCAGTCGCCTCGGAGGTGCTCGCGGTGGTGCAGGCGTGGCTGGCCGCCGACGCCCTCGCCGACTCCCGGCTGGTGGTGCTGACCCGGGGCGCGGTGGTGGCCCGGGACGCCGACCAGCTCGCCGACCTGGCCGGCGCGGCCGTGTGGGGCCTGCTCCGGTCGGCCCAGTCCGAGCACCCGGAGCGCATCGTCCTGGCCGATCTCGACCGGGACCCGGACGCCGCCACCCTCGCCGTGCTGGCCGGCGTCGCCGACGACCTGCCGGCCACCGGCGGTCAGGTGGCGCTGCGCGCCGACACGGTGCTGACCCCCCGCCTCGTCCGCGCTGCGCTCCCCCCGGCCGGGGACCTGCCCGCCGTCGGCGACGGCACGGTGCTGGTCACCGGCGGCACCGGGGCGCTGGGCGCCCTCGTCGCGGAGCACCTGGTCACCGCGCACGGTGTGCGATCGCTGCTGCTGGTGTCCCGGCAGGGACCGGCCGCGCCCGGCGCGGACGCGCTCGCCGAGCGGCTGACCGGCCTCGGCGCCCGGGTCGAGGTGGTCGCCGCCGACGTCACCGACCGGGACCGGGTGGCCACACTGGTCGCGGGTGTCCCCGGCCGGCTGGCCGGTGTGGTGCACACGGCTGGTGTGCTGGACGACGGGGTGGTCTCGGCGATCAGCCCGGAGCGGCTGGCCGGCGTGCTGGCCCCGAAGGCCACCGCCGGCTGGTGGCTGCACGAGGCCACGGCGGGTCTGGGCCTGGACCTGTTCGTGCTGTTCTCGTCCGTGGCGGGCGTTCTCGGCTCCCCGGGTCAGGCCGCCTACGCCGCCGCGAACACGTTCCTCGACGCCCTCGCCGCGCACCGCCGTCAGGCGGGACTGCCGGCGGTCAGTCTGGCGTGGGGCATGTGGGACACGGACGGCATGGCCGCGTCGGTGTCCGAGGCGGACCGGGCCCGGTCGACCCGGGCCGGCCTGACACCGATGAGCGCCGAGACCGGTCTGGAGCTGCTCGACGCCGCCGTGGCGGCGGACCGGGCCGCGCTCGTGCCCGCCGTCATCGACGTGCCGGCGATGCGGTCCCAGGTCGTCGCCGGGCGGGTGCCGTCGCTGCTGCGGGCGCTGCTCGGCGCGGTCAGCGTCCGCCGGCAGGCCGGCAAGGGCAACTGGGCCGACCGGCTGGCCGGCCTGGCCCCGGACGAGGCCCGCGACCAGGTCGACACCCTCGTCCGAGGTCTCGTCGCCCAGGTGCTCGGGCACGGTGGGGCGGAGGCGGTGCCGGCGGATCGGGCGTTCCGGGAGTTGGGTTTCGATTCGTTGACGGCGGTGGACCTGCGCAACCGGGTCAACGCCGCCACCGGCCTGCGGCTCCCCTCCACGCTGGTCTTCGACTACCCGACCCCGCAGATCCTGGCCGCCCAGGTGTACGCCGAGTTGGCCGGCGGCCGGGGCGGTGCCACGGCCCCCGCGACCGAGGCGGTGACCAGCACCCGCCTCGACGAGCCGATCGCGATCGTGGGGATGGCGTGTCGGTATCCGGGTGGGGTGGAGAGTCCGGATCAGTTGTGGGAGTTGTTGGTCTCGGGTGGGGACGGGGTGGGGGAGTTTCCGGTTGATCGGGGT
>NZ_JBTMMT010000121.1:0-9623 GCF_055517075.1 Micromonospora sp. DSM 43699 | reverse complement strand
AACCGAGGCCCGATCCGGGCATGCAGCCGGTCCAGCTCCCCACGCCAACGATCAACATCAACGTCCGTCACAGGCAGACCAACGAACCCGACCCGAAGACGATTCGCCTACTGCCGTTGCAGTACTAAGCGAGATGTCCGGCAGGGCCTAGCTGCGACGCTCAGCGATGCAGGCGATGGCACTGCCGAAACGTTCTCTTTTGGATCAAGGCGCCGCGCAAGCGCGGCGCAGGCCCGCCGCGCGCGGCCTGCTGGCGGCCTCCGGCCGGCATCGGCCGGCTCGGCGGGCCAGGGTTCAACAGTCAGTCGTCCTCGGGGTCATCGTCTTCATCGCGGAGCAGGCAATCGAGGTCTTCCGGTCTCATCCGCTTGATCTCAGCTTCGAGCTTGCGGCTGTATTGGCGGTCATTGGGATCGCTGCCGTTGCTGGCTGCCACCCGCCCGTATGCCTTCATGAACGACCCGAGTTCGCGTCGAATCCGATCCTGTCGACGTCCCACAGGCCCACGGTACGAGGCTGCACCCGTCCTCTCACAGCGATATACACCCACCGACGACGTAGCACGTCGGTGCCGTGGCGATCGCGCGGACGGTTGCTCGTCATCGAGGTAGGGGCGATCGGCTGCCGCGCCGCTTCGCGGCTTGCCACCGGGTACCGGGGTCCAGGCGCGCGGAGAGCCGACAACACGGCAAGCCGCCCCCGGCCCGAGAGGCCGGGGGCGGTGAGCCGCACGCCGCCGGACGGCCGCGCGCCCACCGCGCAGCCGTGCCAGCTACGTGCCAGTAGCGGGTGTCCCAGACGGTCCCCAACGGTAATGATCGGGCACGACAATCCGGCCACTGACCAGGCGATCCGGACGGATCATGACCACCGAGAACGATCTTCCAAACTGACGGTGCGGGTTCGATTCCCGTCGCCCGCTCCACACCTTCCAGCCCAGGTCAGAGGGGTGCTGCTGATCTCGGGCCGGCCGCCCCTCCCGTGCTGCGATCCTGCGGGCCGTCCGGTGGCCGTTCACTCCCGTGGCGATAGCTGGTCGGCGATCTCCAGCAACGTCGAAGCGACAGCGGCCGGATCCCACAACATGTGCAGATGGCGGCCGTCCAGGATCCGAACCGGCCATCCCCGGTTCTCGGCCTCCCGAAGCTCGTCGGCGTACGCGGTCCCGAAGGCCACGTACCCGGCCCGGTTCGTTGCCCAGCCGGCCGGGACCTCCACCTCGGCGGTGAGATAGGCCCAGGGCACCCGGCGCTGATCGGCCTCGACCCGCTGCCGGGTCTGCGGGTCCGGATACAGGGCGGCGACATCCTCCTCCGACCACCACTCGCTCCACAACGGCAGCAGGCCGTCGGCACCGACCCGATCCCGGAGCATCGCGGCCAACCCGGCCGGTGCGACCGGTAGGCGACCGTTCCGTGGCGGCAGCACGGCATCAAGGAACACGGTTGCCCGCACCGGACGCGACGCGACGAGCGCGGGCACGTACAGGCCGGCGTTGCTGTGCGGCACCAGGACCAACTCGCCCCGCCCGGGTACGGATTCCTCCAGTGCGCTCAGCACCTCTCCGGGGGTGGACAGCGGGTCCCGTGGGAGCGAAGGCGCGACGACGTCATGCCCGCCCGCCCGGAGCACGGAGGCCACCGGATCCCACACCACCGGACCGAGAAACGGGCTCGACAACAGCACATAGGTTCGGCCCATCGCTCACGTCTACCAGAACCCACACCCGTTGCCCAGCCACCGGTGTGTGGGACCGGTCCGACGGTAGTGCCTGATCAGAATCGTCTCGGCCGGATGCCGTGCCCCGCCCGGTACCTGCCTTCGGCCAGCAAGCGGTCCACCGCAGTGAGGACTTGCTGCCAGGCGTGGGCGGCCTCTGGGTCGTGGCGCTTGGCCAGTAGTCGCTCGAAGGCGGCCAGACTGCGCTGCACGGACTCCGGATGCGGATCAAAGATCGAGGGTCGGCTCCAGCGGAGATAACCCGGCTTCACGTGGAGCCGGACGTGGTCGGCGTTCCGGTAGCGCGGATTACGCAGTGAACGCTGACGCAGGTAGGCCAGCTTCTGGAGCGCCAGAACGTCGGCGAGAGGCAACTCCTCGTCATCGGCCATGTGGGGCATGGTGGCCCGGGTTCCCTCCTGAAGCCAGTGGTTTGCCTCGCCGACCAGGCCTCACAGCAGCCGTCCGGCTGCGTCGCGGGCGACGATGCCGTCGAGGCGTACGCCGGGGGCGAGGTCGGCCGGGCTGAACCAGAAGATCACCACGGTCGGGTCCGTGTTCCAGCGGGCCAGCCGGGCGTCGACCTGTCGACCGTCCACCGTGCCGACGATCCGGTGCGCCGGGCCGACGAAGTACCCGAAGGTGGGCACCGGCGGACGGTCCTGCGAGGGGGTCGAGTCGTCGTAGCCGATCTGGTGGAAGCCCGGACCCCGGTCGCTGCCCTGCACGTCGTTGACCAGGATGTCGTCGGTCAGCTCGCCGCCTGAGGTGCGCCGGCCGGCCATCAGCCCGATCTGTACCCGGGGCACCTTCGGCAGGTCGACGGCGACGACGTAGAACACCCGCTGCTCGCTGCCGTACCGGATGCCGCTGTCCACCACGTCGCCGAGGGGCTGCCGGGGGGGTTGCCACCGGGTCGGGGCAGGGGTGGGCGGCAGCGTGTCCGTCGGCCGCCCGGTGGGGGCGGGGACGGTGGCGGCGGGCACGGGTGGCCGGTCCGGCGTCGGCGGCCCGCTCCACCGCACGCCGATCCCGACGCCGCCTGCCAGCAACCCGCCGACCAGCACCGCCGCGCCGGCACTGGCGAGCCGGCGACGTCGGCGCAGCCGCCGGCCGTCCCGCATGATCACGGTCAGGTCGAGGTCGTCGTGGTACGGCCGTTCGGTCGCCCGCATCGCTTCGCGGAACTGATCCAACTCGTTCATCGGCGGCTCCCGTGGATTTCCGGGGTTCCGCTGGCGCGCAGCTTCTGCAACGCCCGGGAACTGGTGCTCTTCACCGTGCCGAGCGATACGCCCAGTTCACGGGCCACCTGTGCCTCCGGAAGGTCGAAGTAGTAGCGGAGCACGACGATGGCCCGCTCGCGGGGGCTGAGCGCGCCGAGGATGTCGAGCAGCCAGCGGCGGGTGGCCACGTCGTCGGCGACGTCACCGCGCCGCTGCTCGGGCAGCTCGTCGGTGGGGTACTCCCGGATCGGCCGCCGCCACCCGTCGACCAGGTGGTTGACCAGGACGGTCCGGGCGTACCCGTAGGCGTCCTCGTCGCGGATCCGGGACCAGGACGCGTACGTGCGGACCAGCGCGGTCTGCGCGGCGTCCTCGGCCTGGTGGTGGTCGCCGGTCATCAGGAAGGCGGCGTGCGTCAACCGCCCGGAGGCCGACCGGGCGAACTCCACGAACTCGGCGTCACCCCGGGCCATGCCCACTCTTCCCGCATCCCACGACGGACACGACGGGCCGGGCGGCCGAAAGGTTGAGTCCGGACCGGATCAACTGTTCCGTCGGGCCGCCCGTCCTTCCCGCTGCCCATCGCCGACCGGCGGTGTGCGGAGGGAGCAGCATGGCGACGAAGGGTACCGCCCGCGTGGGCCGTGGGCTGATCGGTCGATCGGCGTTGGCGCTGCTGGTGGCGGGGTGGTTGCCCGGCTGCGGGGCACCGGCCACCGCCGACCGGGCCACCGCCGACCGGGGTACCACCGACCCGGCCACCACCGACCGGGTGGGTGGCACCGGCCGGGGGGCGGCGGGTCCGGCCACCCCGTCGGCCACGTCCGGCGGGGCCGGACGGTCGGCCGGGCCGACGCCGCTCGCCTCCGGACCGGCCGCGATCAGCTATCCGGCGGACGGGAACAACCACTGGCAGGTCGCACCCGGCGAGCCGGCGGCACCGGGCGGGACCGGCCGGCTGCTGCGGTACCGGGTCGCCGTGGAGCGTGACATCCGGGGGCTGCCGGTGACGGAGTTCGCGGCCGAGGTCAGCGCGACGTTGACCGCCCCACAGGGGTGGACCACCGGCCGGACGCTGCGGCTGCGGCGGGTCGGACCCGATCGGCCCGCCGACTTCACCGTCCACCTGGCCACCCCGGGCACTCGGGACGAGCTGTGCGGGGACGCGGCGGACGGCTACACCTCGTGCCGCAACGGCGACCGGGTGGTGGTCAACGTGGCCCGCTGGGTGAAGGGGGTGCCGGGCTACGGCGCCAACCTGGAGACCTACCGCCGGTACGTGGTCAACCACGAGGTCGGGCACCGGCTCGGCCACGGCCACGAGCGGTGCCCGGGGCGGGGCCTCCCCGCGCCGGTGATGCAGCAGCAGACGCTGGGCCTGCACGGCTGCACCGCCAACGCCTCGCCGTACCGCGACGGGGTGCGCTACTCGGGGCCGCCCGGCTCCTACGCCGACGAGATCCCGCCCCGCGAACCGGGCCGCCGGGGCTGACCGGGCCACAGCGACGCCCGGCGGCACGACCGAACTGACCGACGGCAGGGCCGGACCGGCCGGCGGACACGGGGGCCGGACCGGCCGGCGTCGGGGGCGGCACGGGAGACGTACCATGCGGGACCGGGCATCCCCTCGTCCCGGCGGAGGTAGCGACGGATGGCAGGCCAGCAGGACGGATACGCCCTCGGGGTCGACCTGGGCACCTCCAACACCGTGGCCGTGCTGCGCTGGCCGGACGGGCGGACCCGGCCGCTGCTCGTCGACGGCCAACCCATCCTCCCCTCCGGGGTGTACGCCGACACCGACGGCCGGCTGCACGTCGGCCGGGACGCCCAACGCCTGGCCCAGGCGGACCCGACCCGGTACGAGCCGAACCCGAAGCGTCGGGTGGACGAGCCGGCGGTGCCCCTCGGCGACCGGTCGTACGCCCCGGCGGAGCTGCTCGCCGCGACCCTGTGGGCGGTCGCCGAGCAGGCGGTGGCGACAGTGGGTTTCCTGCCCCCGGCGGTGGTCACCTATCCCACCGCCTGGCAGGCCCCCCGGCGGCAGGTGCTGCACGACGCGTTGGCCCTGGCCGGTTGGCCGTCGGCCGCCGAGCACACCATGTCCGGCCCGGTGCCGATCGGCACCCGGCTGCTGCGGGAACCGGTCGCGGCCGCCCGCTACTACACCGAGGTGCTGCGCCGGCCGGTGCCGGTGGGTGAGTCGGTCGCGGTGTTCGACTTCGGCGGCGGCACGTTGGACGTGGCGGTCGTCCGCAACGAGGGCGCCGATCCGTGGGGCGACTCGGGCTTCACGGTGATCGCCACCGGCGGGATGGCCGACCTCGGTGGGCTGGACCTCGACGCGGCCCTACTCGGCCGGCTCGGTGAACTGATCGGCGGGGAGCACCCTGCGCGCTGGGGTCGGCTGGCCCGCCCGGAGACGACCGGGCAGTGGCGGGAGCGGCAACAGCTCTGGGACGCCGTACGCGGGGCGAAGGAGATGCTGTCCCGGGTGACAGTCGCACCGGTCGCGGTACCGGGCCTGGAGACCACCGTGTCGCTCACCCGCGAGGACCTGGAGCGGTTGGCCACTCCCCTGCTGAGCCGGGCCGTCACCCGGACCCGGGAGGTGGTCGTCGACGCGGGACTCACCCCGGACCGGCTCGCCGGGCTCTTCCTGGTCGGCGGCTCGTCCCGGATCCCGTTGGTCGCCCGGCTGCTCCACGCCGAGCTGGGCATCGCGCCGACCGTGCTGGAACAGCCCGAACTGCCGGTGGCCGAGGGCGCCCTCACCGACCTGCCGCTGCCGCGGAGCAACCGTCCCGCACCGGCCGGCGCGGCGGCCCTCGCCCCGGCCACCCCGGGTCACCCGTCACCCGCCGGACCGCCGGTCACCCCGCCCACCGCACCCGCCGGACCGCCAGGGAACCCCGCCCAGCCGCTCGGGAACCCGCAGACCGCCCCCGCCGGCTCGCCCGGTATCTCGGCCCGGCCGGACGGGAACCCTGCCGGGCCGGGCGACCGGCTCCCGGCAGCGGAGGTCGGCGGCACGCTGGTGGCCACGCCGGTCGGTCCCACGCCCGCCGGCGTACCGGGTCAGGGTGGTCCCCGGGCGGTCGCGTATGCCGGTGCCGGTGCACCTGCCGACGCGGGCCCGCTACCGGGTCCGCCGGGAGTCGGCGGGCAACCGGCTGCCGGGCCGTACCCGGTCGACGCCGGGCCGGGCGGTTACCCGCCGGGGACGGGCTGGTCGGGCGTACCCGGGGCGGGGTTGCCGACGTCACCGGAAGCCGGTGGCCCGCCGGTGGCGTCGGCGCGGCGCGGACGTCGGAGGTGGTGGATCGGGCTCGGCGCGGGCCTGGCGCTGGTCGGTGTGCTCGGTGCGGCGGCGCTCTGGTTCACCCGGGACCGTTACCCGGCGCTGGAGTTCCACACCCTGACCGAGGTGGCCCGGCCCACCGCCGACGGCGACCGGCCGACGGCGATGTTCACCGCCGTACTCGGCGATCGGGCCTATCTCGCCTATCAGCTCCCCGACGACCGGCTGACGGTGGTGGCGGTCGAGGCCGGCACCGGGAAGCCGGCGTGGCGGAGCACGATCTCGGCGGGTGCCCAGCAGTGGACCGGGGTCCGGGCGGTGCCGGGGGCGGTGCTGGCCGTCGCGGACGCGGTCGGCGACAGCACCCCCCGGGACGTGGTGGTGCTCGACGCCGGGTCCGGGAAGGAACGGTGGCGGCTGCCGGTGCACGGGGACGACGCGGTGCACGTCACGCGGGAGACCCTGGTGTGGGTGGACCGCGCCGGCAGCCGCCTGGTCGGGCTGCGGCTGCGCGACGGCCGTCAGGAGTGGACGCAGGCCAACCCCCGCAGCGAGTACGACGACACCCGCAGCACGGTGCTGCCGGTCGGCACCGAGCAGGGCGTGGTCGGCCCCGCCCAGTTCGACGGCGCTCCGCGCGCCCCCTGGCTCGGCGACGCCGACCGGCTGGTGCAGGTGGGTGCCGACCGATCCGTCCGGGTGCTCGACATGAACAGCGGGAAGGTGCTGCGCCACCGCGACGGGGTCGCCGACGTGGGTGACCGGATGGCCGCGTACGCCGACCGGCTCTACGTCGTGGAGGAGGACCAGGGATACAAACTGCTCGGGTACGACCTGGGCAGCTTCGCCGAACCGACGGTGCTCTACAGCGCGGGCGACCAACGGCGGGTCACCGGGCTGGTGGCCTGCGGCAAGCACCGGGCCTGCCTGCTCGAGGTGCCCGACGGTGACGCCGACCGGACCGAGGTGGTCGCGGCCACCGAGGGTAAGGGCAGCCGGCGCTGGCCGGCACCGGACGGAGCGGATCTGGTGCCGGTGGGTGAGCACCTGCTCGTCCGGCGGGAGTCGCCGAAGACCACCGTCAGCCTCTTCGACCCGGCCGGGAAGGCGGTGCTGACCGACCGGAAGGGTACGGCGGCCCGAGTCGACGCCGGCAACCTGCTGGTCTTCGCCGAGCCGCCGAACAGCGTCGAGGACGATCGCAGCCTCGCCGGGGTGTCGACGGCCGGTGAGCTGACCGAGATGGGGCAGCTCCAGGGCGTACGGAGCGGGTCGTGTTCGTGGAACACCTCGGTGATCGTCTGCGGTGCGGAGCGGGACTTCGTGCTGTACCGGTTCGCCGGGGACGGCTGAGCAGGCTGCGCCCGGCTCCCCGCTCCGTGTTGGTGCACGGTGCGACCGCTCGGCCGGGTGCGGGTCAACGGTGCCGGCCGGTGCGACCGCTCGGTGGGCTCCCGGGTCGGCTCACCGTCACCGCGGCCGACGTCCGGGCCGGATCGCCGTACACCACCGCGCCACCGACGGCCGCGGAAGCTGTCGGTGGCGCGGTGGTCCGGGTACGGCCGGGCGGATCCGGACACGCCTACTGGGCGCTACGGAGCGGGCGGGTCCGGGTCCGGGTGCGGAGCGGGCGGGTGCGGGTGCTGCAGCTCGGGCGGTGCCGGCGGGTCAGCCGCCGAGGCTGGCGGCGGCCGACGCGATCGACGAGGCGAACGTGCTCACCTGGGTGTAGACGCCCGGGGCGTTGGGCCGGGCGCAGCCGTCGCCCCAGCTGACGATGCCCACCTGGATCCAGGCGTTCGCGGCGTCGCGGCGGAACATCGGGCCACCGGAGTCGCCCTGGCAGGTGTCGGTGCCACCGCTGGCGTAGCCGGCGCAGATCTCCTCGGCGGCGATCAGGTCGCCGGGGTAGGAGGCGGAGCAACTGGCGTCGCTGACGAAGGGCACGGTGGCCTTGAGCAGGTAACGCTGCTGAGCCCCACCCTCGCGCGCCGCGCCCCAACCGGCGACGGTGAAGGTGCCGCTGTCGTACGCGGTGCTGGTGGCGATGGGCAGGGTGGCCTGGCTGGTCACCGGGGTGGCGAGTCGGATGAGCGCCCAGTCCTTGCCGCTGCCGTTGTAGCCGGGGGCCTGGTAGACGTAGTTGGACTTGACCTGGATCCGGCTGCTCGACTGGAGGTCGACCGCGCCGAGGGTGGCGGTGATGCTGGTGTTCGTGCCGGTGCGGTTCACACAGTGCGCGGCGGTGAGCACCAGCCGGGGGCTGTAGAGCGCTCCGCCGCAGCCCATGGAGAGCCGGACCATGAACGGGAATTCGCCCTGCGCGGCCCGGGTGCCGCCGACGACCGACGGGGCGGGGTCGGCGATGGGCGCGGCGGCGGCCGGGGCGGTCAGGACGAGCGACCCGGCGGTGATCGCCACCATCGAGGCGGCCATCCGGCCGATGAGACTGCGCCAACGGTTCACAGGGCCTCCAACCCTCGGCGGCGCGCCTGGTGGGGGCGCCGGTTCGATGGCGGGAGCCTAGAACGATAAATCGACATGCATCAAGATACTTGATGGGTCATACGACCATGCTCCACCGCGCTGAAGCAGCCCACAGGTAGAGACAGCCAAGACCTGCGGGGACAGGCCATGACCTGCGGGGAAGTCCACCCTGCGGGGAAGTCCACCGTGCTGGAGAAGTCCGGTGCGGGTCACCCGGCCGGAGGGGATGAAGAGGGCCCGGCGGGGTAAGACAGCGCCCGGCCTGGTGGAGTCGACCGGCGTCGTGGGCACTCCCGCGACCGGACGCGGGCGGACCGGGTCACCCCCGGCCCGCCCGCCGTACCGTGCCACCCGCCCTCACCCGGCCCGGCCCCGCCCTTACCCGGCCCGGCCCCTCCTCGCCCAACCCGGCCGGCCTTCACCCCGGTCCCGCCAGCCTTCACCCGACCCGGCCGCCCCTCACCCGACCCGGCCGGGCCTCGCCGGGTCCGGCCGAGCCTCGCTAGGTCCGATCGGGCCTCGCCGAGTCCGGCCCGCAGGCAGTCACGCCTCATCAAGATCCTGCTGGTTCCAGGATGTCAACACCGTTGCGTTAACGCCGTGGGCGGCTGGTCAACCCGGGACAGGAAGTGCCCGATCGGGGAGCGGGGTGGGCCCGCTTGGCGATCATGGAGTGGTGGTGCCGGCTTTGGGGGTTTTTCGGGCGTTCTGTTACCCACCACAACTCCATGATCGGCGAGGCAGCGCTGGTTGATGAACAGCCGTTCCACCTAACGCAACGGTGTTGTCCGGGATGTAGTGGTCTTGGTGTCGAGTAAGGCCACCGGATCCTGGAAGTAGTGCCCGCCGGGCCAGCGGGCCGGTGGGCAGGGTGAGCGGGGCGGGGGGCGGGG
>NZ_JBTMMT010000120.1:0-9705 GCF_055517075.1 Micromonospora sp. DSM 43699 | reverse complement strand
GGGGTGTGGGGGGGTGGGTTAGCGGATTGGGCGGCGGCCGGCGAAGCCGCATTCGACGCGGTGGTACCAGCGCACGTCGGAGTCGCCCTCCAGCCAGCACCAGAGCACGGCGCGGCCGTCGTGTTCGCCGGGGAAGTCGAGCAGCACCGGGGCGATCCCCTTGACCTGGATGTCGTGCGAGTTCAAATCCTCCAGCACGCCGTGCAGCCGGGCCTCGAGGGCCTTGACCTCGGCCCGGCCGCCCAGCGCCGACATCCCGGGGCCGGCCAGGTCGGCCCGTAACTCGGCCAGGTCGGCCCGGATACCGATCAGCTCGTCGATGCGGGGCTGCAGGGTGGCGACCAGGTACCGCGCCTGGGCGAGAGTGAACACCGGGCCAGTATGGGGCACTCACGTTCGCCGTACCTAGGCGGCGTGCTTCGTGGGGAAAAGAAAGCAGCGCTACGGCTGGCCGACGGTGAACTACCGGCGTACCACCTGAGCCCGCCCGATGAAGCCGAGCCGATGCTTCGACCCTATGTCTGGCGTCGGCTTACGAATGCCGTTGCAGCAGCCGCCCTCGGCACCTGCCGATACCTCGTCAACGGTGAGCTGCTTCCCACCAGCACATGACGGACCAATCTTTCGCACCCACCCCTGTCGCTGCCGGCTGTCAGTCGGCCTGGGCGGCCAGTTCGCGGGCGCGGTCGCGGGCGGCTTCCAGCGCCGCCAGCAGTGCCGCGCGTACGCCGTGTTTCTCCAGCTCGCGGATGGCCGAGATGGTGGTGCCGGCCGGGGAGGTGACCGCCTCGCGGAGCTTGACCGGGTGTTCGCCGGAGTCGCGCAGCATAATCGCCGAGCCGATCGCGGTCTGCACGATCAGCTCGTGTGCCACCTGCCGGGGCAGGCCGAGCAGGATGCCCGCGTCGATCATGGCCTCGACCAGCAGGTAGAAGTAGGCCGGCCCGGAGCCGGAGAGGGCGGTCACCGCGTCCTGCTGCGACTCGGGCACCCGCAGGGTCGCGCCGAGCGGGGCGAACATCTCCTCGGCCAGGGCCAGGTGTTCACCGGTGGCGTGCGCGCCGGCCGAGATCGCGCTCATCGCCTGGTCGACCAGGGCCGGGGTGTTGGTCATCACCCGGACCACCGGGGTGCCCTCGGGCAGCCGGCGGCTGAAGAAGCTGGTGGGCAGCCCGGCGCAGAGCGAGATGACCAGCTTGTCGGCCGGCACCTTCGGGCCGATCTCGTCCAGCAGGGTGCCCGCGTCCTGCGGCTTCACCGCGACCGCCAGCACCGCCGCCTCGTCGACGGCGGTCAGGTTGTCGACCACCCGTACGCCGTACCGGGTGGCCAGTTCCTCGGCCCGGACGGGACGGCGGGCGGTCGCCAGCAGCCGCTGCGCCGGCCAGCCGGACCGCAACAGCCCGGAGAGCACCAGCTCACCGATCTTTCCCGCCCCGATCACCGCGACGGTGTGCTTCGCAGCCGCCATCTCCACCCTTCCGTCCCGTTCGACCCGTCCCGTACCCCCTGCCCCTCCGGCGTGGCGGAGGGGCAGGGGTGGGCGGGTCAGCTGCCGAAGAAGACCTCGGCCTCGTCGTAACGCTCGATCGGGACGGTCTTCAGCTCGCGGGTGGCCTCGGCCAGCGGCACCCGGACGATGTCCGTGCTCTGCATCGCGACCATCTTGCCCCAGTCGCCCTCGTGCGCGGCGTCGATCGCCTGGAGGCCGAGCCGGGTGGCGAGCACCCGGTCGAAGGCGGTCGGGGTGCCACCGCGCTGGATGTGCCCGAGCACGACGGTCCGGGCCTCCTTGCCGGTCTTCGCCTCCAGCTGCTCGGCGAGCCACTGGCCGATGCCGCCGAGGCGGACGTGACCGAAGGCGTCGAGCTCCTGGTTGTGCAGGACCATCTGGCCGTCGAGCGGCTGGGCGCCCTCGGCGACCACGACGATCGGGGCGTACTGGTGCTGGAAGCGCTTCTCGACGTAGCCGGCGACCTGCTCGACGTCGAACTTGCGCTCCGGCAGCAGGATCACGTTGGCGCCACCGGCCAGGCCGGCGTGCAGGGCGATCCAGCCGGCGTGCCGACCCATCACCTCGACGACCAGGGTGCGGTGGTGGCTCTCCGCGGTGGTGTGCAGCCGGTCGATCGCCTCCATGGCGATGTTGACGGCGGTGTCGAAGCCGAAGGTGTAGTCGGTCGCACCCAGGTCGTTGTCGATCGTCTTCGGTACGCCGACCACGTTGACGCCCAGCTCGTGCAGCTTGGTCGCGACGCCCAGGGTGTCCTCGCCGCCGATCGCGATCAGGGCGTCGACGCCCTGCGCGGCGAGGTTCTCCTTGATCCGCTCCACGCCGTTCTCGATCTTGAACGGGTTGGTGCGGGACGAGCCGAGGATGGTGCCGCCGCGGGGCAGGATGCCCCGCACCTCGGGGATGCCGAGCGGCTTGGACAGGCCCTCCAGCGGACCCTTCCACCCGTCCCGGAAACCCACGAACTCGTGACCGTAAGTAGCGACGCCCTTACGGACCACCGCCCGAATGACCGCGTTGAGACCTGGGCAGTCGCCGCCGCCGGTGAGCACGCCGATACGCATGATCTGCACATCCTCCTGAAACGTCAGGTGAAGCCCGGATAAGCCCCAGGATATGTGTCAGCTCAGACCATCGGCACCGTTGCCGGCCCGGGGCGGGCCGTCAGTGCGCACTGTAGTCGGCCCAGGTGTACGCCGACACCGCGCCCCGACCCGCACCGGCCGGCTACCGGTCAGTAACTGACCTCGTGGTTCTCGCCCAGTTTCGGCGGCTCGCCGGTCACCGCCGCCTTGGCCAGGCCGAGCAGGTTGACCACAGAGCCACCCGGCGAGTCCCAGTACTCGGCCGAGCTGGCGTGCACCTTGAGCAGGGTCAGCCCGGGGGTGTCCAGGCCGTCCGGGAACCACGCCTTGAGCACCGGGTTCCACAGCTGCTCGGCCCGCGCCCGGTCGTACGCCTCCTGGGCGGTGCCGGAGATCGAGACCCAGGCGTGGTGCCGCTGGTCGGAGAAGGCCACGTCGACCTCCGGGTTGACCCGGAGCTGGCGCATCTTGGCCGAGTCGGTGTAGGCGAAGAACCACAGGTCGCCCTCGAACTCGGCCGCCTGGAGCGCCATCGGCCGACTGAGCAGCCGGCCGTCCACGCCGATCGTGGTCAGCATGCAGATCCGGGCGTCCCGGATCAGCTCGGTCACCCGTCGCCGGGCGTCGGTGATGGTGGTCGCATCGTCGGCCATGGCGCACTCCCTCGGATCGGCTCGCCCGAACCGGTGCCCCGGACCACGCCTGTCAAACCTGCCGACCGTCACCGGCTGTCATCGCCTGCCAGCGGGCCAGGTTGTGCCGGGCGTCGACCAGCGCGTCGTGCCGGTCGGCCGCCGCGTCCGGCAGCCGGGGCCGACCGAGGTCGTCCCAGAGCTGCCGCAGCTCCTTGGTGAAGCGGGGGATCTCCCGGGGCAGCGCCGGCATCGCCCCCCAGAGCTGGGCCAGCACCACATGGTCGTACGCGGCGTACCAGGCCCACAGCTCCAGTTGCTCGCCCGGCCGGTCGCGGATCGGCTCCAGCAGGAACTCGTACAGGTCGTCGCGGATCCGGGCGCGGGAACGCCAGGCCCGGTCGGCAGGTGAGGGGAGCTTGTCCAGCACGTGACGACGGACCCAGGGTATGGCGCGGGAGTCGTCGAACTCGGTGGAGACCGCGTAGAACTCGCGGCCGTACTCGTCGACGACACCTATCGACACGAGGTCGACACTCCGGCCGTCCTCGATGAATTCGCAGTCGTAGAAGTAGCGGTAGACCATCGCCGTCCATCCTCGCCCACGGTCGGTGACCGTCGCCGGTCGGGGTGCCGTCCCCGCGCGCGGACGGTGGTCGCCACCGTCCGCCGCAGCTCGGGAGTGTCACGGAAAGGTCTACGGGGGTGTACAGCAAGCGACTGGGCCGTCATGATCTGATGTGTACCGCTACCGGACGCCGAACAGGTGTCAGTTCACCTCCGCAGGGGCCGTCAGGGTTCACCCGGTGAGCGAAGTTGTGGTCCGTGACCGGGGGAGGGGTGGGGCCGTGGAGATGCGCCTGCCGGAGCCGGGTGACGCCCTCACCGGGGTGGAGATGTTCGCCGGCCTGGAGCCGGAGGTACGCCAACGGGTGATCGCCGCGGCCGTGCCGCGCACCTACCGCAAGGGCCAGCTCCTCTTCGTCGAGAACGATCCCGGCGAGTCGTTGATCGTGCTGCGTCGGGGGGCGGTGGCGGTGTTCCGCACCGCGCCGACCGGGGAACGCGCCGTGCTGTCGGTCATCCGGCCGCCGGACGTGCTGGGCGAGGTCTCCCTGCTGGACGCCTCCACCCGTTCGGCCTCGGCCGAGGCGATCGAGGACTGCGCCGCCCTCGCGCTGTCCCGTCCGGCCTTCATGGAACTGGTGCACTCCAACCCGCGCATCCTGGACGCGGTGATGCGGTCGCTGGGTGGTCTGATCCGGCGGCTCACCGAGCAGAACGCCGACCACGTCTTCCTCGACCTGCCCGGCCGGGTGGCCAAGACGCTGGTCCGGCTGGCCGGGGAGAGCCAGGCCCCGATGATCACCATCGAGCTCAACCAGAGCCAGCTGGCCGAGATGGCCGGGGGTCCCGGCAGAGCGTCAACCAGGCGATCGGCTCCTTCGCCAGCCGGGGTTGGCTGCGTACCGAGGGCCGCCGGATCGTGGTCACCGACGTGGCGGCGCTGCGCCGCCGGGCCGGCATGAGCGACCGCTGACCAGGCTTCCCGGCGCGGCCGGGCGGCGGCATGCTCCGGGCGGTGGAGCGGTCCGGGCGGCGCGGCAGCGGGGCAGACAGCGCGGCGTGGCCGGCGGACCGAGATCCACCGGCACGCCGGTCGGTCACCTGCCGTTGTCGTCCGCGGGTGGAGCGGTCGGCCCCGGGCCGATCTTCTCCGGGGGTGTCGTCGGCCCGGGTCCGATCTTCTGTGGCTTGGCCGTCGAACCCGTGGTCGTGCCGGCGTCCGAGGTCGACTGGCTGTCGGGATTCTCCACCATGCCCTGTTCCTCCATTCTGGCGAGAGTGACCGCATCGACGTCGACCGTCTCCCCGGGGGACCGGACGGTGCCGTCCGGGTCGGTCCAGTAGGCGGACAAGCGCACCTGCACGGCCACTCTCCTGACAGTGAGTTCTCCTCGTGAGGAACACTAGTGGCGGCCGCCCAACCGCAGGGTCCGACCGCACGTCGGGTACCCGACTGGCCCGCCGCAGCGGGATACTGGGACCTCCTCACGTACGGAGTTCGTCATCGACCTCAAGTGTGGACACTGCTCCCGGGCGGCGGGACCGGACGACCGCTTCTGCGGCGGCTGCGGACAGGCGCTGACGCTCGGCTGTGCCTCCTGCGGGCACGCCAACAGCCCCGAGGCCAGCTTCTGTACCAACTGCGGGCAGCCGCTGCGCGACCGCGGGATCACCGTGCAGGAGGACCGCCGCCAGGTCAGCGTGCTCTTCATCGACATCGTCGACTTCACCACGTACGCCGAGCGGGCCGACCCGGAGCAGGCGCGCAGCCTCCAGCAGGCGTACTTCGCCACCGTCCGCAAGCTGGTCCACCAGTACGGCGGGGTGGTGGAGAAGTACATCGGCGACGCGGTGATGGCCCTTTTCGGCGCCCCGGTCGCCACCGACAACGACGCGCTGCGTTGCGTCCGGGCCGGTCTGGAGCTGCAACGCAGCCTGGCCCGGCAGACCGCCGGGCCGCAACCGCCGCTGGGCTTCCGGGTCGGCGTGGCCACCGGTGAGGCGCTGGTGGACCTCTCCGCCACCCGCGACGGTGGCCAGGCCTTCGTCACCGGTGACGTGGTGAACACCGCCTCCCGGTTGCAGGCGCTGGCCCCCACCGGCGGGGTGGTCGTCGACGAGAGCACCTGGTCGGCCACCCGACACGAGTTGGAGTACGTCGACCGGCCGTCGGTCACCCTCCGGGGACGCTCGGCGGTCAGCCGGATCTGGCTCGCCGTACGGGCCCGGCCGCGCACCGACCCGCAGGCCGCCGAGCTGACCCCGATGGTCGACCGGGAGCACGAGCGCGGCCTGCTGGTCAGCGCCCTGCACCGCACCGTCAACGAGCGCACCTCCCAGCTGGTGACCGTCTTCGGTCCGGCCGGGGTGGGCAAGAGCCGGCTGTTGCGCGAGCTGTCCCGGCACGCCGCCAACCTGCCCGGCCACCGGGTCACCTGGCTGGTCGGGCAGTGCCCACCGTTCGGCGAGAACGTCACGTACGCCGCGCTGGCGGACATCGTCAAGGGTTGGCTGGGGGTGCCGGACACCGACGACCCGGAGCCGCTGCACGACCGGCTACGCCAGCGGCTCGGTCAGCTCGACGATCCGCACGCCCTGCGGTTGGCCGGCGCGCTCGGGCCACTGCTGGGGGTGGCCGGGGAACGACTCAACCAGGGCGAGACCGAGGCGGCCTGGCGGCGGTTCCTGCTCACCCTCGCCGGGCACGGTCCGACCGTGCTGGTCTTCGAGGACATGCACTGGGCCGACCAGGCGATGCTGACCTTCGTCGAGCAGCTCGGCGCGGCGGCCCGGGGCGTACCGCTGCTGGTGGTGGCGACCGCGCGGCCGGAGCTGCGGGAGCGGCACCCGGCCTGGACCGGCACGATCAGCGGGGCGATGTCGATCTCGGTGCCGCCGATGCACGACGCGGACATCGACACCCTCTACTCCCTGCTGCTCGGCCAGGCCGCGTTGCCGGCGGCGGCCCGGGCGCCACTGATCGAGTTCGCCGACGGCAACCCGCTGTACGCCCAGGAGTACGCCCGCATGCTGATGGACGGCGGGCTGCTGGACCCGGCCGCCCGGTTCGACCCGACCGGCGGCTCCGACATGCCGCGCACCGTCCAGGCGGTCATCGCCAACCGGCTCGACCTGCTCGACCCGGCCGACCGGGCGGTACTCCAGACCGCCGCCGTGGTCGGGGTGCAGTTCTGGCCGGGCCCGGTGGCGACCGCCCTGGGTCGGACGGTGGAGTGGGTGGAGCGGGCACTGGACCGGTTGCAGCGCCGGGACATGGTCTTCGAGCTGCCCACCTCCACGATGGTCGGTCAGCCGGAGTACCGGTTCCGGCACATCCTGGTCCGCGACGTGTGTTACCAACGGCTACCCCGGGCGGAACGGGTGCTGCGGCACCAGCGCACCGCCGACTGGTTGGCCCAGCGCGCCGACGCCGGGCAGCAGGATCTGGCCGAGGTGCTGGCCAACCACCGCTGGACCGCCCACGAGATCGCCCGGACCGTCGGGCTGGACCTGGCCCCGTACGCGATGGCGGCCCGGACCGCGTTGCACCGGGCCGCCCGACGGGCCAGCGCGCTGCACGCCCTGGACAACGCGGCGACGCTTGTCGACCGGGCCCTCGCGGTCGGCGGGAAGGCCGACCCGGGCCTGGAGTTGTTCGCCGCCCAGCTGGCCCTGTTCCGCGACGGGGACACGTTCCTGGTCGACGGGGGCACCGAGACGTTGACCGGGCTGGTCGACCGGCTGGCCGCCGCCGGGGACCGTGCCGGCGCGGCCCGCGCCTGGACCCTGCTCGCCACCGCCGCCTGGAGCCGGGCCGACCGGTCCGAGACGCTGCGCTGCCTGGACCGGGCCAACGAGATCTACGCCGAGCTGCCCGAGTCCGAGGACAAGGCGGAGGCGTTGTTGGAGCTGGCCCGGGTCCGGATGCTCAACTTCGAGACCGATCCCGCCCGCGCGGCGGCCCGCTCCGCAGCCGAGCTGGCCGAGCAGTTGGTGCTTCCCGAGGTACGGGCCAACGCCCGGATCACCCTGGCGGTGGCCCGCTACCTGGCCGGCGAACAGCAGGCGTACGCGGAGCTGGCCGAGGTGGCCGAACAGTGCCGGGCGGACCGGCTGGCCTGCCGACGCCGGGCGGTGCAGAACCTGGCCTGGGCCGCCCAGGAGGAGGGCGACCTGGCCCGGTCGGCCCGGCTGGTCGACGAACAGCGCTCGCTCGACCTGGCCGGTGGGCACGGCCTGGCGACCAGCTTCGCCGACCAGTGGGCGCGGGCGTACTACGCCGGCGACTGGGTGGCGGCGCTGGAGATGGCCGCCGAGTCGACCCGCCGACCGACCGCCGAGTGGGACCTGCACATCGTGGCGGTCTCGGGGTGGATGCGGGCGCTGCGCGCCGGGGACCCGCCGACCGACGGGGCGTCCCGCCCGGTGCCGACCCCGTCCGCCACAGGCCACGCCGGGGTGGTCGAGGGCGGGGTGGTCGAGGCCGGGGCGGGTGGTCAGGACCTGGTGGCCCAGGCGCTGGTCGCCGCACGGCGCAGCGGTTTCCACCGGGTGCTGCGGTCGACGTTGGCACACGCCGCGCTCTGCCGGGCCGTCCGAGGTCGACCCGACGAGGCGATGCGGCTGCTGGTGGAGCTGGACGAGGACTGGCGTCGTACCCGGATGATCCCGTTCGCCGAGTGGGTGCCGGCGGTGGGGCACGTCGCCGCGGTGCTCGGCCCGGAAGCCGCCCGGCTGGTCCACGACCTGCTCGACCGGTCTGCCCGGATGACCCCCTGGGCGGAGGCCGCCGGGCAGGTCGCCGACGCCGCCCTGGCACTGGCCGACGGGGATGCCCACCGCGCCACCCGACTGTTCCGGACGGCGGCGGCGAGCTACGCGCGGATTACCGACACCACCGACCACATGCTGACCACCGCGCTGTCGGTGCCGGCGCTGATCCTGGCCGACCCCGCCGAGGCGGCGGTCGCCCTCGACCGGGTACGCGGCTTCGCCGACCGCTTCGGCATGCCCGGTCTGCTCCGACTGGCCGCCCCGGCGACGACCGACCAGACCTGGCTGTGAGGCTGGCTGTGAGGCTGGCCGGGTTGCCCTGAAGGTGATGGGCTGATGGCTGGTAGCAGCGGATGTGACTCCTGCCCTGACTGGCCACCCCTGCCCCGCCGAGGTCAACCGGCCGGAACAACGGCACGCTACGGATTTCGACACCGCTGTTCGACACCCGAGAGCCGGCAGGCTGAGGCCGACCTCGTCCCACGGAGAGCGGATCGCCGAGGGTTGAAGGGTGCTGTTCGCGTCCTTTCGAGCTGATGACGTAAACGATTCACCAGCGCCCCAACCCCGCTCACGCCCCGCGCCGTCCACCCCGCGCCGTCCACCCCGCCGCCGCCCCGCGCCGTCCACCCCGCCGCCGCCCCGCGCTGCCCACCCCGCGCCGTCCACCCCGCCGCCGCCCCGCGCTGCCCACCCCGCTGTCCACCCCGCTGTTCACCCCGCTGTCCACCTGCGGTCCGCGCCCTGGTCGTCTGGAGCCCGCGCGGTTCCTCCGCCCCTTCCGCGCTGATCGGTCGGTGCCGGTACGCCGGACGCGAGGGCGGAGAAGGGCGAAACGACCCGGGCAGGCGGTCGTACCTGGCCGGGCGGCCGAAGGCCCGGTTGGCGACGATCAGGTAGGTAACGGGCGGGCCGGTCGTGTGAATCGCCAACGTCATCAGCTCGAAAGGACGCGAGCAGCACCAGCGACAGGTCCCGCTCCCGCAGGGTTCCAGCCTGCTCCGGGCGGGGCCAGACACAGGCCGGGCCAGACACAGGCCGGGCCAGACACAGGCCGGGCCAGACACAGGCCGGGCCAGACACAGGCCGGGCCAGACACAGGCCGGGCCAGACACAGGCCGGGCCAGACACAGGC
>NZ_JBTMMT010000119.1:0-9767 GCF_055517075.1 Micromonospora sp. DSM 43699 | reverse complement strand
GCCCGGGAGTGCGGGGGCGGGTGGGTCAGGGAGGAATGGCGATGCGCCCCGGTCCTTGGGGACCGGGGCGCATCGTGTGGTGGAGGTGCCGGGAATCGAACCCGGGTCCTTCGCCGGTTTGTCAGGGCTTCTCCGAGCGCAGCTCGCTATGCCTCTACTCGGCCCCACCGCTCACGCGAGCAAGTTGGTGTGACGGGCCCAGTCGCTGATTGATCTCGCCGCACGGACCCCGCGACCGGGTCCGGTTGGCCAGCCTCCTAACTGATGCCGGCTATTGGGACGAAGGCGTTCCCAGGCCGACAGACTCAGCTACTCGCCTCAGGCGGCGAGAGCGAAGTCAGCGCGATTTTGCTTGGCGCTTATAGTTTTCCGACGACCGATTCTCGAGACGACGTCGGCTTCCTCGGCTCGCTTCCCCTGTCGCTGCGTACGAAGTCGAAACCAGTCACCCCCTCGACGGGCCGCCGATGTGGCGGCACTGACAAGACTAACGCCTACCGCAACGGGTTTCATCCCGAGCCCCGGGTCGGCGCGTCCAGCCCGACAAACGGGACGAATCAGTCGTCCATTCCCTTGCCCCGCCGGCCCGAGACCCGGGCGATCTCCCGGTCGGCGTCCCGCTTGGCGAGGTCCTGCCGCTTGTCGTACGACTTCTTGCCCTTGGCCAGGGCGATCTCCACCTTGGCCCAGCCGTCGGAGAAGTAGACCTGCAACGGGACCATGGTCAGGCCGCCCTCGCGGGTCTTGCCGACCAGCTTGTCGATCTCCAGCCGCTTCAGCAGCAGCTTGCGGGTACGCCGGGGCTCGTGGTTGGTCCAGGTGCCCTGGGTGTACTCCGGGATGTGCATGCCGTGCAGGAACAGCTCGCCGTCGCGCTCCTGGGCGAAGGCGTCGACAAGCGAGGCCCGCCCCGCCCGCAGCGACTTCACCTCGGTGCCGGTCAACGCCATGCCCGCCTCGTACGTGTCGAGGATGGCATAGTCGTGGCGGGCCTTCCTGTTGGAGGCGACCACCTTGCGGCCCTTTTCCCGTGGCATCCGGCGCACCCCCTTCCTGGTCCACGCACCGGCCGTCCGGCCGGCGAGCGGGGATCATGCTACCCGAACGACAAGGACCCTTCCGCGCCGTTTGTTCCCGGCGCGGAAGGGTCCTCACGGAACACCCCTTGCGGTGACTAGACCCGCAGGTAGAAGCGGAGCGTGACCCAGGCGGTGGCGGCGCTGATCAGACCACCGACGCCGGCCATCAGCGGGAACATCAGGAAGATGTCCGACCACTGGATCGGCGAGAGCAGCCCCTCGAGCGCCTTCAACGAGCCGCTGAACAGCAACTGCTTCGCACCGATCAGCGCGACCAGGCCCAGCAACGAGCCGATCAGGCCGGCGACCACCGCCTCCAGCACGAACGGCGCCTGGATGAACCAGTTCGACGCGCCGACCAGCTTCATGACCGCGACCTCACGCCGCTTGCTGTAGGCGGCCACCTGGATGGTGTTCGCCACCAGCAGCAGCGCGGCGATGGCCATCACCACCGCGGCGGCCAGCGCGATGTTCTGGATCGCGGTGAGCACGTTGAAGATCTTGTCGAGCAGCCGGCTCTGGTCGACGATCACGTCGACCCCCTCGGTGCCCTGGTACTGGTCGTAGATGTTCTTGTACTGCTCCGGGTTGACCAGCTTCAGCCGGAACGACTCGGGCAGCAGGTCCGGCTTCACGGCGTTCACCAGGTCGGGCGCGTCCTGGTACATCTCCTTGAAGGTCTTGTACGCCTCGTCCTTGTTGACGTAGAGGACCTCCTTGACCAGGGGATCGCCCTTCAACTTGGCGTCGAGGTCGGTGCGCTGCTGCTCGGTGACGTCGGTCTTCAGGAAGATCGAGACTTCGACGTTCTTGTAGTAGAGATCCTTCATGTCGCCGACCTGTTTGTACATCAGGCCACTGGCGCCGAGCATGGTCAGCGAGACCGCCATCGTGATGATCATCGCGACGGTCATGGTGACGTTGCGCCACAGTCCGACCAGTACCTCGGACAGGACGTACTTCATCCGCATCGGGTGTTCCTCCGGCTCTCCGGCGTGAGGTGTTCGTCGTCAGGTCGTACGGCAGGGGTGGAGCGCCGGCTCACCCGTAGACGCCGCGGGCCTGGTCGCGCACGATCCGGCCGCTCTCGATCTCGACGACCCGGCGGCGCATCTGGTTGACGATGTTGGAGTCGTGCGTGACCATCACGACGGTCGTGCCGGTGCGGTTGATCCGGTCCAGCAGGCGCATGATCTCGATCGAGGTGTCCGGGTCCAGGTTTCCGGTCGGCTCGTCGGCCAGCAGGATCAGTGGACGGTTCACGAACGCCCGCGCGACCGCTACCCGCTGCTGCTCACCACCGGAGAGCTCGTGCGGGTAGCGGTGCTCCTTGCCACCGAGACCGACCAACTCCAGCACCTCGGGCACGACCCGGCGGGCCACCGCCTTGGTCTTGCCGATCACCTCCAGGGCGAACGCCACGTTCTCGTAGGCGGTGCGGTTCGGCAGCAGCCGGAAGTCCTGGAAGACACAGCCGATGGAACGCCGGAAGTGGGGTCGCTTCCAGGAACGCATCGAGGTGACGTCCTTGCCGTTGACGACGACCCGGCCCTTGTTGGGGGCGACCTCGTGCAGCAGCATTTTGATGATCGTGGACTTCCCGGAGCCCGATGGCCCGATGAAGAAGACGAACTCGCCCTTCTCGATCGAGACGGACACGTTGTCGAGCGAAGGCCGGGACGCCTTCGGGTACGTCTTCGTCACTTGCTCAAGCTGAATCACGGGTCGTGAGTCTACGCGGTGTAACCGCAGAGCCAAGTGCCACGCCCCGCCGATGCGAGGCGCGTCGTCGATTCACCCGGTCAACCCGGCATCGATGACGCGCCCCGTCCACGATCGATCACGCAGCGTCGTTGGCGAGCTGCTGCTGTTTGCGCCAGCGGATACCGGCTTCGATGAAGCTGTCCAGCTCGCCGTCGAAGACCGAGGACGGATTGCCGGTCTCCTGCTCGGTTCGCAGATCCTTCACCATCTGATAAGGGTGCAGCACGTACGAGCGCATCTGGTCGCCCCAGGAGCTGGTGCTCCCGGTCTTCAGACCGGCCAGCTTCGCCTCCTCCTCCTGCCGCTTTCGCTCCAGCAGCCGGGACTGGAGCACCCGCATCGCGGAGGCCTTGTTCTGGAGCTGGGACTTCTCGTTCTGGCAGGTCACCACGATGCCGGTGGGGATGTGGGTGAGCCGCACCGCCGAGTCGGTGGTGTTGACGCTCTGCCCACCCGGGCCGGACGACCGGTAGACGTCCACCCGTACCTCGTTCTCCGGGATGTCGATGTGGTCGGTCTGCTCGGTGACCGGCAGCACCTCGACCCCGGCGAAACTGGTCTGCCGACGGCCCTGGTTGTCGAACGGGCTGATCCGGACCAGCCGGTGGGTGCCCGACTCGACGCTGAGCGTGCCGTAGGCGTACGGGACCTTCACGGTGAAGGTGGCGGACTTGAGGCCGGCCTCCTCGGCGTACGAGGTCTCGTAGACCTCCGTCGGGTAGCCGTGCCGCTCGGCCCAGCGCAGGTACATCCGCAGCAGCATCTCGGCGAAGTCGGCGGCGTCCACCCCGCCCGCGCCCGCCCGGATGGCGACAAGCGCCTCCCGGGAGTCGTACTCGCCGGAGAGCAGGGTGCGGACCTCCATCTCCTGGATGGCCCGGGTCAGCCCGGCGATCTCCGACTCGACCTCGCCGAGCACCCCGGAGTCTGCCTCGTCCTCGGCCAGCTCCAGCAGCACCCGGGCGTCGTCCAGCCCGGACCGCAGGCTGCCCAGCTTGCTGATCTCGCCGTTGACGTACGACAGCTGCGAGGTCACCTGCTGTGCCCGGGCCTGGTCGTCCCAGAGATCCGGCGCGGACGCCTGCTCCTCCAGCCGGGCCTTCTCCTCCCGCAGGCGGTCGAGGTCGAGCACCGACTCGATGTTGCGCAGGGTCGCGTCGAGTTCCTTGAGTTGTTCGGCGTAATCGGCAGCGGTCACGACAGACAAGGGTACTGTGCGTGCGGCGGTCCGCTCACTGCACACCACCTACCAGGGCGGATGATCAGCCGACCGGGGCGGTCTTGAGCCAGGACAGCGCGGCCTTGTGGTAGGCGACGGCGAACTCCAGCGCGCTGGCGTCGTACTCGTCGCCCTCCTTCTTGGCGGTCTTGACCTGCTCCCGGACGTACGCGAGGGCCTCGGTGTGGTATTCGTTGGCCGAGGTGTAGAGGTTCTTGAGCTGACTGGCCGAGTGCAGGTTGCCGAACGCGATCCGCAGGGCGATCGGGTTGCGGATGGTGTCCCGGCCGGGGTTCTCCGCCAGCCAGCGGGAGAAGGTCCGCTTCCCGGACGCGGTTATCGCGTAGGGTTGGCTCATCCGCGGCCCGGGCTTGCCCAGCCGCACGAAACCACGCTCCGCCAGCACCGGCAACTCACGGTAGACCTGACTGCGTGTCATAGACCAGTACGGCGCCAGTCGGCGCTCAGCGGCGGCCATCAGCTGGCCGCCTGTCATCGGGCCCTCATGCAACAACCCCAGCAGGGCCGCCGCAGTGGGGTTGACTCCGGAATCCGCCATGCCCTCTAAGCTGCCACTTTGCGGTCCCGGCGTCCAGGATTTCCGGATTTGCCACCCGGGAGGATTTCCAATGTGCACTGTCGGCCGGCGACAGTGCTCCCAGGACCACCGTCGGTCACCCCGCGCGGCGGCGTGGCCGGCGGTGACCTGGGGCGCGGCACCGCCGGCCGACGCCGGTTCAGCCCATGTGCGGGTACGTGTGGTCGGTCGGCGGCACGAACGTCTCCTTGATGGTCCGGGGTGACATCCAGCGGACCAGGTTGTGCCACGACCCGGCCTTGTCGTTGGTGCCGCTGGCCCGCGCGCCGCCGAAGGGCTGCTGCCCGACCACCGCGCCGGTCGGCTTGTCGTTGATGTAGAAGTTGCCGGCCGCGTACCGCATCTTCTCGGCGACCGCGTCGACCACCCGGCGGTCGGTGGCGAAGATCGACCCGGTCAGCGCGTACGGGGCGATCGACTCGGCCTGGGCGACCACGTCGTCGAACCGGGCGTCGTCGAAGACGTGCACGCCGAGGATCGGGCCGAAGTACTCGGTGGTGAACGTCTCGTGTGCCAGGTCGGCGCACTCGAACAGGGTCGGCCGCACGAACCACCCGACCGAGTCGTCGGCGGTGCCCCCGGCCAGCACCCGGCAGCTGTCGTCCCCGGCGATCAGCTCCAGCGCGGCGGTGTGCCGGGCGTACGCCCGGGCGTCGATCACCGCACCGCCGAAGTTGCCGAAGTCGGTCACGTCGCCGTAGGTCAGCGAGTCGGCGGTGGCGGCCAGCCGGTCCCGCAGCCCACCCTCCCAGAGCGACCGGGGGACGTACGCCCGCGAGGCGGCCGAACACTTCTGGCCCTGGTATTCGTAGGCGCCCCGGAGCAGCGCGGTGTGCAGGGCGTCGACGTCGGCGCTGGAGTGCGCCACGACGAAGTCCTTGCCGCCGGTCTCGCCGACCAGCCGGGGGTAACCCCGGTAGCCGGCGATGTTCTCGCCGACGGTGCGCCACAGCTGCTGGAACACCCTGGTCGAGCCGGTGAAGTGGATGCCGGCCAGGTCGGGGTCGGCGAGCACCACGTCGGAGACCTCCTCGCCCCGCCCGGTGATCATGTTGATCACGCCGGGGGGCAGCCCGGCCGCCTCGAACAGCCGCATGGTGAAGTGCGCCGCGAACTGCTGGGTCGGGCCCGGCTTCCAGACCACGGTGTTGCCGAGCAGAGCCGGCGCCGAGGGCAGGTTGCCGGCGATCGCGGTGAAGTTGAACGGGGTCACCGCGTAGACGAAACCTTCGAGCGGACGGTGGTCGAACCGGTTCCACACCCCCGGCGACGAGTTCGGCTGGGCCGCCAGCAACTCGCGGGCGAAGTGCACGTTGAACCGGAGGAAGTCGATGAACTCGCAGGCCGAGTCGATCTCCGCCTGGACGGCGGTCTTGGACTGGCCGAGCATGGTGGCCGCGTTGAGGGTGTCCCGCCACGGGCCGGCGAGCAGCTCGGCGGCGCGCAGGAAGATCGCGGCCCGCTCCTCGAACGGGAGCGCCCGCCACATCGGCGCGGCGTCCTTGGCGGCCTGCACCGCAGCACGGGCGTCGTCGTGGGTGGCGTGGCCGGTGACCCCGAGAACGTGCGCGTGCCGGTGCGGCTGGACCACGTCGATCGGGTCGCCACCGGCCATCCGCCGGGTGCCCGCGATGGTCATCGGCAGGTCGATCCGCTCGGCGGCCAGCTCGGTCAGCCGTCGCTGGAGCCGCTCCCGGTCGGCGCTGCCCGGCTCGTAGGTGCGTACCGGCTCGTTGTGCGGCTCGGGTACGGAGAAGACGGCGTCCATCACAGGCTCCTGGGCGATCTCGACAGCGGCGGCGAAATCGGCCCCGCAGGCGTCGACCGGACGGCCGGACGCCGGACGCCACGCGGCGTACCTGGCGCGGCGGCGGGACCTGGCGACGATTCTCCCACGCCCGTCCCGGTCGACTCACGCCCCGCCCGGCCTGCGCCGTGGATAGCGAGGCACAATCGCCCATCCGGCGACGATTCCCTTCGGAACGCGTCGGTGGGCCGACGAAAAGCAGGGTCGCCGGTTCGGGCGGCCGAGGCCGACCGGGCCGGTCGGGAGCGCCCACGCCCAGCCCGGGTCGACCCGGCCCGCCCGCGTACGCTGGTTGGCGAGAAGGGCCCGTCCCGGTGCCGGGGTGGCGCGGTGTCGAGAGGGAGACGATGAGCAACCAGCCCGGCAGTTCGACGGCCGCGTCCATCGACCCGCCGACCGACGAGCCGGCCGGGCGGACGGGCTACGCCCCCGGCACGCCGGTGCTGGCGCTGCTGGCGGTCGGCTGGCTGGCCGCGATGCTGTGGTCCACCCGGGAGGCGATCCACTCGGCGGCGGTCGGCCTCACCGCGATCACCCTCTCCGCCTTCGCCCTGCCCGGGGTGATCTCCGCCGCACTGGTCGCCGGTGCGGCCGTCGCGCTGGCCGCGAGCGAGCTGACCGCCCGCCGGCTCGGCGACCGCGCCTCGCTGCGCTTCGCGGCGGCGATCGGCGCCGGCATGCTGCTCGGGCTGGGCACCGCCCTGGCCATCAACCTGACGTACGCCGACAACGCCACCACCAACACCATCGCCGGCACCAGCGCGGCGGCGGCAATCATCGGTGGGGCGCTCGCCGGAGCCCGTACCCCGGGACCGGTCGGCGCGGCGGTCACCGCCGCGCTCGGCACCCTGCTCTTCGTGGTGCTCTTCAGCCAGGCCCGCGACCCGCTGTTCGACCTGTTCGGCGCCGACGACTCCCAGGCGTCGCTGGTCGGGGCGGCGAAGTGGGTCTCCCGCACCGAGTCGCTGCTCGCCGGGCTGCTCGCCGGGCTGCTCGCCTTCGGCTACCTCACCTGGGCCCGCCGCCGGGCGATCCGGCACGCCCCCGACGCCCCGGCCCCGCGCTGGCCCGCCTACCTGGTCGCCGGGGGCGGCCCCGGCCTGCTCCTGCTGCTCACCGAGGTGATCATCCGGGTCGGCGGCCGGACCCTGCTGGACCTGGCCGGCGCGTTGAGCGAGGCGGACGCGGTGGCCCAGACCAGCATGGGCACCTCGCGGGTCGACAACGGCATCTGGGTGCTCTTCGTCGGCGCACTGACCGCGGTCGTCCTCTTCGGCCGCACCCTCGGCCCGACCCCCCGCGACGACGTCCCCGAGCCCGCCGAGGACTGATCCCGGCCGTCACCCGGCGTCCCACCGCCGCCAGGCACCACTCCCGTCCCGCCGGCCGGCGGGCCCGCTTCGGCGGGAGGGTCAGGAGGCGGTGCGGAGCAGCAGTTCCCACTCGGAGGGGGCGTACCACTCCAACTCGTGGTCCTCGGCCCCGTCGACGGTGAACTGGGCGTCCGGGTCACCGTCGAGCGCCTCGACCACCACGTCGACGGCGGCGGCCACGTCCTCGACCGCGTCGGTCCCGTCCACGTGCAAGGCGGCCACCGCCGACGCCGGCACCGGCCCGTCGAGCTCCACCACGCTGGAGCCCAGCTCGCCGTCGCCCCGACCGACGGCGGTCGCGGGCAGGTCCACCGAGACCACCACCCGACGGCGGGGCGCGGCCGAATCCTCCCGCAGCAGTTGCAGGGCGTCCTGGGCGGCCCGGGTGAAGGCGACGTACTCCAGCTCCTCCTCGTCGCCCTCGGCGTACCACTCCCGCAGCATGGGGGTGACCGCGTGCCCGCCGCTGGCCGGCAGTCCCCGCTCGCGCAGCAGGGCCAGCATCGGCACGGTCGCCGGCACGTACACCCGGACCAACTCGTCGCCCACCATCGTCTCCCCTGTCCGTTACGGTCCCACCCGGCCGTGCTCGCCGGGCCTCTCGACCCGGGCCCACGCCGGCTCGTGACGGCCCTCGCCGTCCGGGAGGGACCATGGAAACCCCGAAGGCCGATCATGCCGTACGCCGAGACCGTCATACACCGCGCACCGCCCCGGGGGAAGCCGCCGCACCGACGGACGACACCACCCTGCGCCCGGGGGACCGCTCCACACGGACGGGCACCGACGGCCGGGGCCGGTCGGGTCAGAGCCGCTCGGTCAGAGCCGGTCCGCCGGTCCGAACCGGTGGGTCGGTCGGAGCCGGTCGGTCAGAGCCGGTCGGTCGGGGACCTGACAGTGAGGCCTGGCCGGCAGGGTCCGGTGCTGGGCGGGGAAGGCAGTCGGTGGCAAACTGAGCCCAACGACGCCAAGCCGAGGGGTTTCCGTGGAGCCGAGGTTTCTCCTGCTCTCCGACGTGGCCGCCGAGCTGAACGTGTCGGACTCGCAGGTCTACCACATGGTACGCAGCGGCGAGCTGCCCGCCATCAAGATCGGCGGACGGGGTCAGTGGCGGGTCGAGCGCGCCCGGCTGGAGGAGTACATCCAGCTCAAGTACGCCGAGACTGCCGAGTGGGTACGCGGCAACCCGCTCACCGACCGCGACCCGGAGTGATCACGCCAACCCGCTGAGCCATTGACCCCGCGCGTTGCCATGCCCGACAATCGACGCTGTCGGAAGCAAACGTAGGCAAACGTAGAGAACGAGGGGGCAGCGATGGCCGACTCCCGCCGTCCGGGGCCGACCCGACCGCCGATCCGGTTGCGCCCCGCCCCCGTCGCCGATCCGCCCTACGTCGACGAGGTGCCTGATCTGTGGCCCCGGCCAGCCGGCCAACTCGCCCTCGACCTGTTCGGTACGGGACAACCGCCCGTCGGCCGCCCGGCCAGCAGGCGACCCGACCCCCGGCCCCGCCCCGGGCATCCGGCCGCCCCGCCACCGCCACCGCCCGCCACCGCCACTCCCGAGGCGACCCGCGCGGCCCACCGGTTCGTCGGCACCTGCCTGGAGATCCTCAACGGCTACCGGCCCCCCGGCCAGATCCGGGCCCTGGTCGAGCCGGGCTCCACCGTCGAGGTGACCGAACAACTCGCCCGCGCCGCCTCCCGCACGCCGCCGGTGCGTCGGCGCTCCACCCGGCCCGCCGTACACCTACGCCGGCTGCGGGTGTGTGAGCCACGAGCCGCAGCGGTCGAGGTGGCCGCCGTGGTCACCGCCGGCGGTCGCACCTGGGCAATGGCGCTCCGCCTGGAACACCGCCGGGGCCGCTGGCTCTGCACCACCCTCCAGGTCATCTGACCCCGCCCCCCACCCCGCCCCGCGCCCCGC
>NZ_JBTMMT010000118.1:0-9930 GCF_055517075.1 Micromonospora sp. DSM 43699 | reverse complement strand
TCTTGCGGTGGGTGGGTGTGGGGTTCGTCGGTGGGGTGGGGGTGGATTGGGCGAGTGTGTTTGCGGGTTCGGGTGCGCGGGTGGTGGATCTGCCGACGTATCCGTTCCAACGACGCCACTACTGGGCCCAGACCTCTCCCGCCGGCGTCGGGACGGCCGCAGCTGCTCGGTTCGGCATGAAATGGGAGGACCATCCCCTGCTCGGCGGTGCGCTGTCGGTCGGTGGGTCCGGGAGCCTGCTTCTGGCCGGGCAGTTGTCGCTCGCCTCGCATGCCTGGCTGACCGACCATGCCGTGTCCGGCACCGTGTTGCTACCCGGTACGGCCTTCGTGGAACTGGCCCTGCACGCCGCCTCTGTGGCGGGCTGCACTGAGGTGGAGGAACTGCGGCTGGAGACTCCCCTGGTGGTGCCGTCCAAGGGCGGGGTACGGCTCCAGGTGCTCGTGGACGAGCTCGACGACGGATCCGAACGGCGTTCGGTGCGGGTGTTCTCCCGGGACGACTCGGTGACTGCGGAGTCCGCCTGGACACGGCACGCGGTGGGCGTCCTGGCCTCGCGGTCGCGGCCCGAACCGGCTGTGCTCTGGCACACCGACGCCTGGCCACCTCCGGGCACCGCGCCGGTCGACGTTGCCGACCTGTACGAGCGGTTCGCGACGCTGGGCTACGAGTACGGGGAGGCGTTCGTCGGGCTGCAGGGGCTCTGGCGGGGCGACGGCGAGGTGTTCGCCGAGGTACGACTGCCCGACCGGGTCGGCGCGGAGGCCATCCGCTTCGGACTGCATCCCGCACTGCTCGACGCCGCCCTGCAAGGGTGGTTGGCGGGCGACCTCGTCGACGTGCCCGAGGGCCGTGTGTTGCTGCCCTTCGCCTGGCAGGGCATCGTGCTCCACGCCACCGGCGCCGACACGCTGCGGGTGCGCATCGGCCGGTCCGGTGATTCGGCAGTCTCCCTGCATGCGGTGGACCCGGCCGGTGCTCCGGTCCTCTCGTTGGACGCCCTGGTGCTGCGTCCGCTCGACCGGGAACGCCTCGGGCTGCCGGCCGGGTCCGGAGCCGGAGCGCTGTACCGGGTCGGCTGGCGCCGGGGGACCGCCGTTGCCGGGTCAGCCGACCAGCGGTGGGCGGTGGTGGGGCCGGACGACGCTGAGGCGAACGGTGCGGCCGGACTGCACCGGTGGCCGGTCGCCACCGTCGACGTGCACTCCGATGTGGACTCGCTGCGGATGGCCCTGGACGCGGGCGAGGACCTGCCCGCCGTCGTCCTCGCCGACTTCCGGAGCACCGCCGGCCGGAGCACCGCCGGCCGGAGCACCGCCGGCCGGAGCACCGCCGGCCGGAGCACCGCCGGCCGGAGCACCGCCGGCCGCAGCACCGCCGGCCGCAGCACCGCCGGCCGCAGTGCCGGCGGCGCGGTGGGCGACGGCGTGGTAGCCGGCGGCGCGGTGGGCGAGGCCCGGGCCGGGGCCGTCCGGGGGGAGACCTGGGCCGGACTGGATCTGCTGCAACGCTGGCTGGCCGACGAGCGGTTCGTCGCGGCGAGGCTCGTGGTGGTCACCGAACGGGCCGTTGCCGTCGGGCCGGACGAGGACGTGCCAGACCTCGTCCACGCCGGGCTGTGGGGCCTGCTGCGGTCGGCTCAGTCCGAGCACCCGGACCGCTTCGTGCTGGTGGACGTCGACGCGGACGACAGGTCGATCGCGGCGCTGCCGTCGGCTCTCGCCATGGACGCGCCCCAACTGGCGGTGCGGGCCGGCGAGATCCTGCTGCCCGAGATCGAGCTGGTGAGACCGGGACCCGAGCCAGGGCCGGAGCAGGCCGGGCCGGAGCAGGCCGGGCCGGAGCAGGCCGGGCCGGAGCAGGCCGGGCCGGAGCAGGCCGGGCCGGAGCAGGCCGGGCCCGAGCCGGTGCGCGCCGGAACCGGGCCGGGCGCCGTCCTGGACCCCGACGGCACGGTGCTGCTCACCGGTGCGACCGGCACGCTCGGTGGGCTGCTCGCCCGGCACCTGGTGACCACCCGTGGCGTACGCCGGTTGCTGCTGGTCAGCCGTAGCGGTCCGGGAGCCTCCGGTGCCGACCGGTTGACCGAGGAGCTGACCGGGCTCGGCGCCGACGTGACGCTGGTCGCCTGCGACACCACGGATCGCGCCGCGTTGGCCGACGTGCTGGGTGGCGTCCCCGCCGAGCATCCGCTGACCGCAGTGGTGCACGTGGCCGGCGTACTCGACGACGGGGCGGTGCAGGCGTTCACCCCCGAGCGGGTCGACGCGGTGCTACGGCCGAAGGTGGACGCGGCACTGCACCTGCACGAGCTGACCGCAGGGCTGCCGCTTACCGCGTTCGTGCTGTTCTCCGGGGCAGCGGGGATCCTGGGTCGGCCCGGCCAGGCCAACTACGCGGCGGCGAACACCTTCCTCGACGCCCTGGCGCAGCACCGGCGGGCCCGGGGCCTGCCCGGCGTCTCCCTCGCCTGGGGCCTGTGGGGGCTGGCCAGCGACATGACGGGCCATCTGGGCGAGCAGGACCTGCGGCGCATGCGGCGCTCCGGTATCGCCCCGATGACCGCCGGGGAAGGCCTTGCACTGTTCGACCTGGCTCTCGCCCGGGCCCGGGACGAGCCGGTGCTCGTACCGGCACGCCTGGACCTGGCGACGCTGCGCCGGGAGCGGGCCGCCAACGGACCGGACGCCGTTCCGGTCCTGCTGCGGGGCCTGGTGCCGGCGGCCCCGCTCCGCCGCGCGGCCTCGTCGAGCGTTGCCGGCCGGGTGCCCGCGCCCGCCGCCGCCGCGCCACAGCAGGCGGACGAGCTGCGCGGGCAACTGGCCGGGAAGGAAGCCCAGGCGCGGGTACGGCACCTGCTGGATCTGGTACGCACCCAGGTCGCCGGGGTGCTCGCCCTGCCGGAGGGGGCGGCGGTCGTGGACCCGGACAGGCCGTTCCGCGAGTTCGGATTCGACTCGTTGACCGCAGTCGAACTGCGTAACCGGCTGGGCTCGGCGACCGGCCTGCGGCTGGCGCCGAGCCTGGTGTTCGACCAGCCGACCCCGTTGGCCGTGGCCGAGCACCTCGACGACCACCTCGCCGCCGAGGGGGTGGTCGACGAGGGCGCGGCGGCGCTGAACGGGCTCGACGCCCTGGCCTCGGCGCTCGGCGGAATGAGGACGGACGACGTCCGCCGGGACATCGTCCGCCGGCGGCTGGAGGAGATGCTCGCCCTGGTCGGCGGTCCACGGTCCGGGTCGGCGGGCGGCGGGCTGGTGGATGCCACGGTCGCCGAGCGACTGGATTCGGCATCCGACGACGAACTCTTCGCCCTGATCGAGGAGCAGCTGTGAGCCCCGACCGCGGAGAGGACCGGCAGGTGACCGCGAACGAGGACCGGATCCGTGAGTACCTCAAGCGGGTCACCGCCGAGCTGGCCGGGACGCGGCGACGCCTGCGTGAGCTGGAGGACAGCGCGCGTGAGCCCATCGCCATCGTGGGCATGAGCTGCCGGTTGCCGGGTGGGGTGAGCACGCCCGAGGACCTGTGGCGGCTGGTCGAGGCGGGTACCGACGCGATCTCGGGCTTCCCCGACGACCGGGGTTGGGACGTCGGGAAGCTCTACGACCCGGATCCGGACTCGACGGGCACGAGCTACGTGCGCGAGGGTGGTTTCCTCTACGACTGCGCCGAGTTCGATCCGGAGTTCTTCGCCGTCTCGCCACGTGAAGCGCTGGCGATGGACCCGCAGCAGCGGTTACTGCTGGAAACCGCCTGGGAGACCTTCGAGCGGGCGGGGATCGCCCCCGACTCGGCCCGGGGTACCCGCACCGGGGTCTACGTCGGGGTGATGTACGACGACTACGGCAGCCGGCTGTCCGAGGTTCCCAAGGACCTGGAGGGCTACCTGGTCAACGGCAGCGCGGGCAGCGTCGCGTCGGGTCGGATCGCGTACACCCTGGGGTTGCAGGGGCCGGCGGTGACCGTCGACACGGCCTGCTCGTCGTCGCTCGTCGCGTTGCACCTGGCCGTGCAGGCGCTGCGGTCGGGCGAGTGCGAGCTGGCCCTGACGGGCGGGGTGACGGTGCTCGCCACGCCGACGATGTTCGTCGACTTCGCCCGGCAGCGTGGTCTCGCGCTGGACGGCCGCTGCAAGGCGTTCGCGGACGCCGCCGACGGGACCGGGTTCGGCGAGGGCGTGGGGATGCTGCTGTTGGAGCGGCTCTCGGACGCGGTCCGCAACCGTCGCCGGGTGCTGGCCGTCGTGCGGGGCTGTGCGGTCAACCAGGACGGGGCGAGCAACGGCCTGACCGCCCCGAACGGTACGGCCCAGCAACTGGTCATCCGCCAGGCGTTGACCAATGCGGGGCTGGCCGCCGACGAGGTGGACGCGGTGGAGGCGCACGGCACCGGCACCCGGCTGGGTGATCCGATCGAGGCGCAGGCGCTGCTGGCGACGTACGGCCAGGGCCGGCCGGCGGACCGGCCGCTCCTGCTGGGATCCCTGAAGTCCAACATCGGTCACACCCAGGCCGCCGCGGGGGTCGCCGGGGTGATCAAGACGGTGCTGGCGTTGCGGCACGCCCGGCTGCCCCGGACCCTGCACGTCGACCGCCCCTCGACCCGGGTGGACTGGTCGTCGGGTGCGGTGCGGCTGCTGACCGAAGGCCAGCCCTGGCCCGACCACGGCGACCGGCCGCGCCGGGCGGCGGTCTCCTCGTTCGGTGCCAGCGGCACCAACGCACACGTCATCCTGGAGAGCGTCCCCGAGGCGACGGCCGGAGCAGCGGACCTCGCGGCCACGCCGGCACCCGCCGGTCACGAACCCGCCCCGGACGCGGCGACGACGGAGCCCGCCGGCCCCGGACCGGTCGGGACGGCCGGCGACGACCCGGTCTGGGTCCTGTCCGGACGGACCGAGGCGGCCCTGCACGCGCAGGCCCGGCTGCTACACACCCACCTGACGTCCCGGCCGCGGCCCGAGCCCGCCGACAGCGTGGCCCGTGCCCTGGTGCGGTCCCGTGCCGCGTTCGCGTACCGGGCCGCCGTGCTCGGCCGGGACGACACCGCGCGGCTCGACGGCCTCCAGGCGCTCGCGCAGGGCCACAGCACTCCGGGGCTCGTCACCGGGCGGGCCGTGCCGGATCGGCGCGTGGCCTTCCTCTTCACCGGTCAGGGCAGTCAGCGACCGGGCGCGGGCCGGGAGCTGTACGCCAGGTATCCCGCCTTCGCGCAGTCCCTGGACGGCGTCCTCGCGGAACTCGACAGGCACCTGGGCCGGCCGCTGCGCGACGTCATGTTCGCCGAGCCGGGCACCGGGGCGGCAGCGCTGCTGGACGACACCGGGTACACCCAGCCGGCCCTGTTCGCACTGGAGGTGGCCCTGTTCGGGCTGGTCACCAGCTGGGGGCTGCGCCCGGACGCCCTGCTGGGCCACTCGGTCGGGGAGATCACCGCAGCGCACGTCGCGGGCGTACTCACCCTGCCGGACGCCGCCCGGCTGGTGACGACGCGCGGTCGACTCATGGCGGGCCTGCCGGCCGGGGGCGCGATGGCCGCGCTCCAGGCTGCCGAGTCCGAGGTCGGCCCGCTGCTGGCGGGGCGGGAGGGCGAGCTGTCGATCGCGGCGGTCAACGGGCCGCAGGCCACCGTGATCGCGGGCGACGAGGCGGCGGTCGACGAGCAGGTCGCGCTCTGGCGTGGCCGGGGCCGCCGGGCCAGGCGCCTGCGGGTCGGCCACGCCTTCCACTCCGCCCGGATGGACGGGATGCTCGCCGAGTTCGAGGAGACGATAGGTGACCTCCGCCCCGGCGAGCCGACGATCCCGGTGGTCGCCAACGTCACCGGGGCGATCGCGTCCGGCACCGACCTCCGTACGCCCGGCTACTGGGTCCGGCACGCCCGCGAGGCGGTGCGCTTCCTCGACGGCATGCGCCGGCTGCGTGCCGAGGGCATCGACACGTTCGTGGAACTCGGCCCGGACGGCGTGCTCACGGCGATGGCGCGGGACTGCCTGACGGATTCCGCCGACCTCGCCGACCTCGCCGACCTCGCCGACCCCGCCGACCCCACGGACGCCCCCGGTCCCGCCGGGGCTGCGGGACCCGACCGCCTCCTGCTGTTCCTGCCCACCCTGCGGCGGGACCGCGACGAGGCCACGGCCGTGCAGGAGGCCCTGGCCTCCGTCCACGTCCACGGGCTTCGGGTCGACCCGGTCGCGTCGCTCGGGGACGGCCCGATCGCCACCGACCTGCCCACCTACCCGTTCCAGCGGTCCCGCTACTGGCTCGACCCGCGCCCCGGGGCACCCGACCTGACCGCCGTCGGCCTCGATGTCGCCGGGCATCCGCTGCTCGCCGTCGCAGTGGACCTGCCCGACGGCAACGGCACGGTCTGGAGCGGCCAGCTCTCCGGGCGGACGCATCCGTGGCTCGCCGACCACAGCGTGTGGGGGCGCACGGTGGTGCCGGGGACGGCGCTCCTGGAGATCATGCACCGGGTGGGCGTCGAGGCGGGCTGCGCCCGGGTGGCGGAACTGACCTTCGAGGCACCGATGGTGGTGGCCGACGACGGCGGCGTCCGGGTGCGGGTCGTCGTCGAGGGGCCGGACGGTGACGGGGCCCGCCAGGTGCGGATCCACTCCGCGCCGGTGGGGATCGAGCCTCCCCTGTGGACCCGGCACGCCGCAGGCCGGGTCGACAGCGCCGTGACAGGGCCGGTCGACGGTGCCGCCGTGCCGCAGCCCGCCGTCGGCCGGTCCGGGTGGGACGTCGGCCCCGGCAGCACCTGGCCACCCGAGGGGGCGGTGCCCGTGGGCGTCGAGAGCGAGTACGAGCGTTTCGCCGACAACGGCATCGGATACGGCCCCGCCTTCCGCGGGCTACGCGTCGCGTGGCGTCGCGGAGACGAGACGTTCGCCGAGGTCCGGCTCCCCGAGGAGTACGCCGCCGAGGCGGGCGAGTACGCCGTACACCCGGCACTGCTGGACGCGGCCCTGCACGCGATCGTCCTCGGTGACCAGTTCCCCGGCGGAGCACACGGGATGCTGCCGTTCGCCTGGACCGACGTACGGGTGTTCGCCTCCGGCGCCGGCCGGCTCCGGGTCCGCATCGCGCCCGCCGAGGCCGACTCGGTAAGCGTGTTCGTCACCGACGGCGACGGGTCGCCGGTCCTCGCCGCCGCCACCCTGGCGCTGCGCCGGGTCGCCGCCGACCGGATCGCCGCAGCCGTCACCGGCCAGGCGCCGCTGTACCGGTTGGAGTGGTCCGCCGTGAAGCCTGCCCCGGTGGTCACCGCCACGCGGTTCGCCGTCGTCGGCGCGGACAGCCCGCTGTGGTCCGGCCCACCGGGGGCCGGGATGTCCGTGCCGGTGTACCCGGATCTGGGTGCGCTCGCCGACGCGCTGCCCGCCGGTGGGGGACCGGGCCACGTCCTGGTCGACCTCCGCCGCCGTGCCGACGCCCCGTCGACGGGGGACGGGCCGGGGGACGTGGGCGCGCTGACCCGCCTGGCGCTGGCCACCGTCCAGGAGTGGCTCGCCGACGACCGGTTCACCGGCTCGCGGCTGGTCGTGCTCACCAGCGGGGCCGTGGACGCCGGGACGGCCGTCACCGATCCGGCGGCCGCCGGGGTGTGGGGCCTGCTGCGGGTCGCCCAGACCGAACATCCGGACCGGTTCACCCTCGTGGACACCGACGACCACCCGGATTCGCTCGGTGCCCTCCCCGGGGCGGTCGTCGCGGGCGAGCCGCAACTGGCCCTGCGGGCCGGCACGACCAACGTCGCTGGCCTGGTGCGGGCACCTGCCGTCAGCGGTGCCGCCCCACCGTGGACCGACGCCGGCACCGTCCTGGTCACCGGGGGTACGGGCATGCTCGGTGGTGCCGTGGCCCGGCACCTGGTCCGCCGGCACGGGGTCCGGCACCTGCTGCTGGTCGGCCGGCGCGGACCGGACGCGCCCGGAGCGGCGGCGCTGACCCGGGAACTGGAGGAGCAGGGAGCATCCGTACGCGTTGCCGCCTGCGACGCCGCCGACCGTGAGGCGGTGGCGCGTCTACTGGCCGAGGTCCCCGCCGCGTATCCGCTCACCGCCGTGGTGCACTCGGCCGGCCTGTCCGACGACGGTGTGCTGACCGCCCAGACCGGCGAGCGGATCGAGGCGGTGCTCCGCGCCAAGGCGGACGCGGCGGTCAACCTGCACGAACTCACCCGGGATCTCGACCTGACCGCCTTCGTGCTGTTCTCGTCGATCGCGGGCACGATCGGCAGCGCCGGGCAGGCCGGGTACGCCGCCGCGAACGCCTTCCTCGACGCCTTCGCGAGCTGGCGGCAGGGCCAGGGGCTGCCCGCCACCGCCCTGGCCTGGGGGCCGCTCGACGGTGGGATGGCCGGCGATCTCGGTACTGCGGACGTGGCACGACTGCGCCGGTCCGGGCTCGTGCCGCTCGGCGTGGACGACGCGCTCGTCCTCTTCGACGATGCCTGCTCCCGACCGGCGGCGGCGTACCACCCCGTCCGCCTCGACCCGGTGGTGCTGCGGTCCCGCGCCGCCGCGGTGCCCGCCGTCCTGCGCGGTCCGAACCGTGCGCGCACGGGGGACGGTGCGCCGGGGAAGCCTACCGTCGCCACCCTTGGCGCGCGGCTGACGGGCAGGTCGGCGGCCGAGCGTACGGCGATCCTGACCGACCTGGTCCGGGCCGAGGCCGCCGCCGTGCTCGGCCACGGTGAGACGGCGATGCTGAGCACGCAGCGGGCCTTCCGTGACGCCGGCTTCGACTCGCTCACCGCCGTGGACCTGCGCAACCGGCTCGGCGCGGCCACGGGCCTCAGCCTGCCGGCCGCCGTCGTATTCGACCACCCGACCCCGGCGGCCCTCGCCGCCCACCTGCTGACCGAACTGGACCGCCGGTCACCCACCGGGCACCAGCCCCCGACGGACGCCGCCGGCGTCCTGGCGATGCTCGACCACCTGCGGGACGGAATCGCGACGGTCGTCGAGGACGACGCCGACCGGACCCGGGCCGCCCACCTGCTGCGTGTCCTGCAAGCCGAGGTCGACCGGCCGGCCGCCGGTCCGCACCGGGACACCGACGGAGGTTCCGGCGCCGAGGTGACCGACCGTCTCCGGACCGCCTCCGACGAGGAACTGTTCGACCTGCTCGACAGCGATTTCCGACTGGCCTGACGCCGGTCGGACCACTGCCCACTCGAATCCACCGACGCCAGTAAGACACTCGGATCACAGGGGGAGCGCCGTGTCCGTCAGCAACGAAGACAAGCTTCGCGAGTACCTGCGTCGTGCCATGGCGGATCTCCACGAGTCCCGCGAACGGTTGCGGCAGTACGAGTCGGTTGCTGTTGTGGATGATCCGGTGGTGGTGGTGGGGATGGGGTGTCGTTTTCCGGGTGGTGTGGTGTCGGCGGAGGGTTTGTGGGATTTGGTGGTGGGGGGTGGGGATGCGGTGTCGGGGTTTCCGGTGGATCGGGGTTGGGATGTGGAGGGGTTGTTTGATCCGGTGCGGGGGGTGGTGGGGAAGTCGTATGTGCGGGAGGGGGGGTTTGTGTATGAGGCGGGGATGTTCGATGCGGAGTTCTTTGGTATTTCGCCGCGTGAGGCGGTGGCGATGGATCCGCAGCAGCGGTTGTTGTTGGAGGTGTCGTGGGAGGCGTTGGAACGCGCGGGGATTGATCCGGCGGGTTTGCGGGGCAGCCGGACGGGTGTGTATGTGGGGGTGATGGGTCAGGAGTATGGGCCGCGGTTGGTGGAGTCGGGGGGTGGGTTTGAGGGTTATTTGTTGACGGGGACGTCGCCGAGTGTGGTGTCGGGTCGTGTGTCGTATGTGTTGGGGTTGGAGGGTCCGTCGATTTCGGTGGATACGGCGTGTTCGTCGTCGTTGGTGGCGTTGCATTTGGCGTGTCAGGGGTTGCGGTTGGGTGAGTGTGATGTGG
>NZ_JBTMMT010000117.1:0-10096 GCF_055517075.1 Micromonospora sp. DSM 43699 | reverse complement strand
GAGGGGTGGGGTGGGGTGGGGTGGGGCTAGAGGGTTTGGAGGGTGGCTATGCGTTCTTCTAGCTGTTCGATGGTGGCCTGGGCGCTGGGGGGGCCGCCGCAGAGTCGGCGTAGTTCCGCGTGGATCTTGCCGTGGGGCAGTCCGGTGCGGTGGTGCCGGGCGGCCACCAGGGCGTTCAGTTGACGCCGTAGCGCGACCCGGCGCTGGGCGGCACTCAGGGGCACCACGGGCGCGGCGGGGGCCGTAGCGGCCGGCTCAGCGGCCCGGACGGCTGCCCGCCGGCGCTGCGCGGCGAGCTGGTCGGCTTGGCGCTTGGTCAGCAACTGCGACACCTGGGCGGCGGTGAGCAGACCGGGCAGCCCGAGGTACTCCTCCTCCTCCGGGGTGCCGGCCTGGGCGGCGGTGCCGAAGGACGCCCCGTCGAAGATCACCTGGTCCAGTTCGGCGGTCGCGGAGAGCGCGGTGAACCGCTTCTCCAGCTCGCCGCTGGCCTGGTCGTCGCGCTGGGCCCGCTCCAGCAGCTCGTCGTCGAAGCCCTCCCGGTCCTTGGGCTTGCCGAGCACGTGGTCCCGCTCGGCCTCCATCTCGCTGGCCAGGCCGAGCAGGTGTGGCACGCTCGGTACGAAGACCGAGGCGGTCTCGCCGGACCGTCGGGCCCGGACGAACCGGCCGATGGCCTGGGCGAAGTAGAGCGGGGTGCTGGCGCTGGTGGCGTACACCCCGACCGCCAGCCGGGGGATGTCGACGCCCTCGGAGACCATCCGGACCGCCACCAGCCACCGCTGCACGGACGCCGCGAACGTCGCGATCCGGGCGGACGCCCCCTGGTCGTCGGAGAGGACCACGGTGGCCTTCTCGCCTGTCACCTGCTCGATCAGCTTGGCGTAGGAGCGGGCGTTCTGCTGGTCGCTGGCGATGATCAGGCCACCGGCGTCGGCCATTCCGGCGTTGCGCAGCACGGTCAGCCGGGCGTCGGCCGCCCGGAGCACCTGCGGCATCCAGTCCCCGGCCGGGTCGAGGGCGGTCCGCCAGGCCTGGGCGACGAGATCCTGGGTCATCGGCTCGCCGAGCCGCGCCGCCAGTTCGTCCCCGGCGTTGGTCCGCCACCGGGTCTCCCCCGAGTACGCCAGGAACAGCACCGGACGGACGACCCCGTCGCGCAGCGCGTCGGAGTAGCCGTACACCGAGTCGGCGCGGGACCGCAGCAGCCCGTCGCCGCCCCGCTCGTAGGTGACGAACGGAATCGGGTTGTCGTCGGAGCGGAACGGCGTGCCGGTGAGCATCAGCCGGCGTACCGCGGGTTCGAAGGCGTTCTTGACCCCGTCGCCCCACGAACGGGAGTCGCCGGCGTGATGGATCTCGTCGAGGATGACCAGGGTGCGTCGGGTCATCGTGCGTCGCCGGTGGACCTGCGGGGCCATCCCGACCTGGGCGTAGGTGACGACCGCGCCGTGGAAGTCGGCGGCGGAGTGCAGGTCGGCGTTGCGGAACGCGGAGTCGAGCTGGATGCCGACCCGGGCCGCGGCCTCGGCCCACTGGGTCTTCAGGTGCTCGGTGGGGGCGACCACGGTGACCGCCTCGACGGTGCCGTCGACGAGCAGCTCGGCGGCGATGCGCAGGGCGAAGGTGGTCTTGCCGGCGCCGGGGGTCGCCACCGCCGTGAAATCGTCGGTACGACGGCGCAGGTATTCCACCATCGCCTTGCGCTGCCAGGCACGCAGGGGCGGGAACGTCTCCAATGCCGGCAACCGGGGTGCCACCCGAGGCTCCTCTCCGACCGCACCGAGGCGGATCCGGGCCGAGGGCCACGGTTCCGCCGCCCATGAAAACGCCTCCGCGCAGAGAATGCCGCGAAGGCCGGCCCAGCATAACCAGCCGGGGCCGGCAACCCCAGTCGACACCACGCCCGTCGCCCCGACCAGCGCCGTCACGAGAAGTGGATCACAGGCGGCGGCGGAAAGGCGGATCAGAAGCGGGGACGGCCGGGACCGGTGTCCGGGGGGTGCATCGTCGCCACCGGGGCCGACCAGCGCCGCCGTAGCGCCACCAGGCGCAGGGCGAAGACCAGCAGCGCCGCGGCGGTCAGCCCGCCCGCCCCGGCGTACCCCAGCCCCGCCAGCAGCACCACCATGATCGATCCGGCGAGCGCGGCGACGGCGTAGATCTCCCGGCGCAGCACCACCGGTATCTCGGCGGTGAGCAGGTCGCGACCGAGGCCGCCGCCGATCGCGGTGAGCATGCCGATCACCACGGCACCGACCGCCGGCACCCGGGCGTCGAGCGCCTTGAGCGTGCCGGTGACGGTGAACAGGCCCAGGCCGGCGGCGTCCAGCACCAGCACGGTGGTGCGCAGCCGGGCGAGCTGTGGGTGCAGCCAGAACACGGCGGTCGCGGTGACCGCGGCGGTGGCGGCATACCGCCAGTCGGCGAAGGCGAGCGGTGGGACCTCGTCGATGACCAGGTCGCGGACGATCCCGCCGCCGAGCGCGGCGACGAACCCGACGAAGACGACGCCGAACAGGTCGAGCCGCTTGGCCACCGCCGCGGAGGCCCCGGAGGCGGCGAAGACGGCCACCCCGGTCAGGTCGGCCAGGAGCAGGGCGGTGGAGGTGGTCACACCGCCGAAGGGTACGCCGGGCGGTCCGCCGGACCGCCCGGGATCACTCGCGGTACGAGTCGTAGATCTCCTTGCACTTGGGGCAGACCGGCGAGCCGGGCTTGGCGGCCTTGGTCACCGGGAACGTCTCGCCGCAGAGCGCCACCACGTAGGTGCCCATCACGGCACTCTCGGCGATCTTCTCCTTGCGCACGTAGTGGAACATCTCGGGACCGGTGTCGGCGTCCTTCAACTCCGGACGCTCAAGAACCTCTGTACTCACAGTCACACCTCCAACTGCCCAAGTTTGGCAGGTCGACCGGGTCCGGTCCACCGCAGCCCACCCCGATGGTGGCCGTTACGGTAGCCGACGTGACCACCTTCCACATCCGCCCTGGCACCGAGGTCGCCGCCGCCCTGCGTGACGGCCGTCCCGTCGTCGCCCTGGAGAGCACCATCGTCTCGCACGGTCTGCCCCGACCGGACAACCTGCGGGTCGCCCGGGAGATCGAGCAGACGGTACGCGACGCCGGCGCCGTCCCCGCCACCATCGGCATGGTCGGCGGCGAACTCGTCGTCGGCCTCGACGATGCCCAACTGACCCGCCTCGCCACCATCGACGGGGTGGCGAAACTCTCCGTCCGCGACCTCGCGGTGGCCGCTGCCACCGGCGCGGACGGGGCCACCACCGTCGCCGCCACCAGCGCGGTGGCCGCCGCCCTGGGGATCGGCGTCTTCGCCACCGGAGGGCTGGGCGGGGTGCACCGGGAGGCGGCGCAGACCTTCGACGAGTCGGCCGACCTGGTCACCCTGGCCCGTACCCCGATCGCGGTGGTCTGTGCCGGGGTCAAGTCGATCCTCGACGTCGGGGCAACCCTGGAGCGGCTGGAGACCCTCGGTGTCGGGGTGCTCGGCTACCGCACCCGGCGCTTCCCCGGGTTCTACCTGACCGACGCCGGCTTCGACCTGGACTGGTCGGTGGAGTCCCCCGAGCAGGTCGCCGAGGTGCTGGCCGCCCGGGAGCAGCACGGCGTGCACCGCGGCGGGCTGATCGTGGCCAACCCGCTTCCGGTCGACGAGCAGCTCGACCCGGCGCTGCACGACCGGACCCTCACCGAGGGGCTGGCCCGGTTGGGCCGCGACGGGGTCACCGGCAAGGCGGTCACCCCGTTCCTGCTGGCTTACTTCCACTCGGCCACCGAGGGTGCCAGCCTGGCGGTCAACGTGCGGATCATCCTGCGCAACGCCGACCTGGCCGCCCGGATCGCGGTCGCGTCGGCCCGGCACGGCACGGCATGACCGGTCCGGGCCGGATCGTGGTGGTCGGCGACCTGATCACCGACGTGGTGGCGGTGCTGGCCGGGCCGTTGGCCACCGGTTCGGACACCCCGGCGACGATCAGGGTCACCGGTGGTGGTCAGGCGGCCAACACCGCCGCCTGGATCGCCGCCCAGCACGCACCTGTGACGTTGGTCGGTGCGGTCGGCGACGACAGCGCCGGCCGGGACCGGGTGGCCGAGTTGGAGCGGGCCGGGGTGGACTGCGCGATCGAGGTGCACCCACGGGCCACCACCGGGACGGTGATCGTGCTGGCCACCGCAGCCGAACGGACCATGGTCACCGAGCGGGGGGCCAACCTGCGGCTGACCGTCGGGCACGTCGACCGGGCTGTGGCGACGCTGCCCGACGCGACCCACCTGCACCTGTCGGCGTACTGCCTGCTGGATGCCGGGTCGCGACCGGCCGGGCTGCGGGCGTTGGCCGCGGCCCGCGAGCGGGGGCTGACCACCAGCGTCGACGCGGCCTCCGCCGCACCGCTGCGGCGGATCGGCGCGGCGGCCTTCCTGTCCTGGGTACGCGACGTCGACCTGCTGCTCGTCAACGCGGACGAGGCGAGCGTGCTGGCCGGCGGGCTGGACCCGGCGGCACAGGCGCGGGCGTTGTCGGCGGCGGCCCGGCGGGTGGTGGTGAAGCGCGGTGGTGCGGGCGCGATCTGGGTGGACCGGCGGGCGACGATCGGGGTGGTCCCCTCGCTGCGGGTCGCGGTGGTGGACGTCACCGGCGCCGGGGACGCCTTCGCGGCGGGCCTGCTCACCGCCTGGACGGCCGGCGCGAAACCGCGTGCCGCGCTGACCCGCGCCGCCGACCTCGGCGCGCTGGCGGTCTCCACGGTGGGTGCCCGCCCCGCCCCGGAGGCGGCAGCAGGGTAGCGGTGGTGGACGCCTGCGCCGGGAGCCGTGGTCAGGGCTCGACGTCGATGACCCGGTGCGGGCGTTCCTCGGCGGTGAGGCTCATCGGCGGGGTCTCGTCGCGGTGGCGGGGCTGGAACCGGTTGGCGAGCCGGTGCTCCTCCTTGGGCGGACGGTCGTTGGCGAGCAGCACCGCCAGCCAGGGAATGAGGATCATGCCCAGCGCCACCAGGGGCAGCCAGAGCCAGAGCAGCGGGGCCTTCGTGCCGACCAGGACCGCTCCGGCGATCACGCAGGCCACCCGGATGCCCATCATCAGCACGTACCGCTTCTGTCGGCTGGTGAGCTGGTCGTCCTGGCTACGCGAGGCGTCGGTGATCAGAATCGGCTGGTACGCCTGACGCTTCACCATGGACCTCCTGAGGGGATTGCCCCCATCCTGTCACCGCACCACCTTGATCAGCGAAAATCGGCGCATACCATCTCGCGTGTTACGTGCGTGGTACGCTGCGCGGGTGGGCAGCCGGTTCAGCTTCACCGACGAGGCGTTGACCAACCTGCGGGTCTACGACGTCACCCCCGGGGAAGTCTGGGAGGCGCTGCACAGCACCCGCCGGGTGATCCGGCACCTCGGCGAGGACCTGACGGTCGTCTACGCCGCGAACCGTCGCGGCCGACGGCTGGCCGTCCTGCTCGCCGAGGCCGACGGCACCGACCACGACTGGGACGTCCTCTCCGCCCGCGAACTGAGCGATGTCGAGGCCAAGCGCTACGACGAGACCGTGCGGAGAACGCGCCGATGAGGAGGCGACGGCGATGAACCGTAACGAGGCCATCAAGCGATTCCACGACGGCGACGACACGTTCGCCGAGCTGATCGACGACAGTCAGCCGGTGGAGCTGCCCGCCCCCGACACCGACGTGCCGATGGTCAGCCGCTCGGTACGCCTGCCGATGGACACCTACGAGCGGGTCCGGTCGGTGGCGGAGGCCCGCGGCATCGGGGTCACCACGCTGATGCGGCAGTGGATCGAGGCGGGCCTGGCCGACCTGGACGACTCGGCCACCGTCTCGCTCGCCGACGTGCGCCGGGCGCTCGCCGCGCTCTCCCGCCCCACCGCCGCCTGAGGCACCCGTACCCGACCGCGCGTCGCCTGGGTGACCGCACCTGACGTGCGTCGTCCGCCATCGCCCGCCGTCGCCGCTGTCGCGGATCTCGACGAGCCGCAGCGACCCCGGTTGCGTCAGCCGCCGCCAGCCTTCGCCGCCGCGCCGGCCCCGCGCCGTTCTTCGCCGCCGCTCTGACCCCTCACCCGGCCTTCGCCGCCGCTCTGACCCCTCACCCGGCCTTCGCCGCCGCCTTGGCCTGCTGTTTGTACTCGCGTACCCGGCGCAGCGACTCCGCGTCGGTGACGTCGGCGACCGACCGGTACGCGTCCGGGTCGCCGTAGCCGCCGGCGGCCTCCCGCCAGCCGTCCGGCCGGACCCCGTACCGCTTGCCGAGCAGGGCGACGAGGATCTGCGCCTTCTGGGTGCCGAAGCCGGGCAGGTCGACGATCCGGCGCAGCAGTTCCCGCCCGTCGGTGACGTCGGCCCAGAGCCGGCCGGCGTCGCCGTCGTACCTGTCGACCAGGATCCGGCACAGCTCCTGCACCCGGCCGGCCATCGCCTTGGGGAAGCGGTGCAGTGCGGGTGGACCGGTGAAGACCGCCACCAGCGCCTGCGGGTCGTAGTCGGCCAACTCCCGGGCGTCCGGGTCGTGACCCAGCCGCTGGGCGAGCACGTACGGCGACGAGAAAGCCTTCTCCATCGGCACCTGCTGGTCGAGAAGCATCCCCGTCAGCAGGGCCAGCGGGCTGCGTTCCAGCAGCCGGTTGGCCTCGCCGTCGATGGGCAACGAGAACGTCATCCCCCCATCCTGCCCCCTCGACGCGGCGCGGCCCGGCGAACACCACTGGTGTCCACCGGGCCGCAGGTGAGGTCGCGTCAGTTCACCACGAAGAGCAGCCGGTTCGGCGAGCCCGAGCCGGGGTTGGTCACCACGCCGGTGGTGGCGCTGCCGGTCAGGGAGCTGGCCACCTGGGCGGGGGTGTAGGAGGGGTTGGCCGACAGGACCAGGGCGGCGGCGCCGGCGACGTGCGGGGACGCCATCGAGGTGCCGCTGATCGAGTTGGTGGCGCTGTCGTTGGTGTTCCAGGACGACGTGATGCTCGACCCGGGGGCGAAGAGGTCGACGCAGGTGCCGTAGTTGGAGTAGGAGGCCCGCCCGTCGGTGCTGGTGGTGGCGCCGACGGTGATCGCCGAGGCGACCCGTGCCGGCGAGGAGTTGCAGGCGTTGGCGCTGGAGTTGCCGGCCGCCAGCGCGTACGTGACGCCCGAGCTGATCGAGTTGGCCACCGCGTTGTCGAGGGCGGTGCTGGCCCCGCCGCCGAGGCTCATGTTGGCCACCGCCGGCTTGACCGCGTTGGCGGTCACCCAGTTGACGCCGTTGACCACACCGGTGGTGCTGCCGCTGCCGGCGCAGTTGAGCACCTTCACCGCGATCAGCCGGACGCCCTTGGCCACACCGTACTTGGTGCCGCCGACGGTGCCGGCGACGTGGGTGCCGTGGCCGTTGCAGTCGGTGTTGTTGGAGTCGACCGTGTTGGTGCCCCAGGTGGCCCGCCCGCCGAAGTCGGTGTGGGTGGTCCGGATGCCGGTGTCGATGATGTACGCCCGCACGTTGGTGGCCGTGTTCGGGTAGGTGTAGCTGGAGTTCAGCGGCAGGTTGCGCTGGTCGATCCGGTCCAGGCCCCAGGACGGCGGGTTGGTCTGGGTCGCCTGGACGGTAAGCACCCGGTCCTGCTCCACGTAGGCCACCGCCGGGTCGGCGGCGAGCCGGCGGGCCTGGCTGGCGCTCATCTTCGCGCTGAAGCCGGTGAGCGCGGCGCTGTAGACGTCGGCGACGTTTCCGCCGTACCGCTTGGTGAGGCTGGCGGCGCGGTCCGGCACGGCGGTGTGGGCGGCGCGGCTGTTGGCGGCGCCGACAGCGTCGCCCTTGAGCACGACCAGGTAGCTGCCGCTGATCGCGCCCGGCGCGGAGTCGTAGCGGATCTGACCGGTGGGGGCGGCGAGGGCGGGGGCACCGGCGGCGACGGAGAAGGCCGCGGCGGCGGCCGCGACGGCGACCGCGCGGATCGCGCGACGTCGGGGGACGGACACGTCGGACATCGTCTGAACTCCCTACCGGGTACGACCGGACAGGCGGGGCCGTCCGAACGTCCCATCGACTGATGTTGGGGGAATGCTAACCAGACATCGACACACGTAACAGAGATAACGGCCAGGGGATTGAGCTGGTGTTATGGATGTCCCGGGTGCCCGCCACCGGACGCCTCCGCACCAGGCAGGATGACGGGGTGGACCGTTACGACATGCTGCTCTCCCCCGCCGGCGTCGACGCGCTGCGTACCGCGCTCACCCGCGCCGACTTCACCGCCAACGGCATCGCCGGCCGGCTCGGGCCGCAGGCCACCGGCGGGGTGGCCCGCAACGACTTCCGGGCCGCGTTGCGGGCCACCGAGGACCGGGACGCGCTGGCCACCCTGATCCGGGTGTTCGTCTGCGACCAGACCGAACCCGAAGCGGCGGTCGCCGCCGCGCTCGCCCCGCTCGACCTCGCCGAGGCGGTCGCCGCCGGCCTGGTCGAGCCGTACGGCGACGGCCTGCGCGCCGGGGTGGACCTGGAGCCGTACGGGGACACCTGGTGGGTGCTCGCCGACGTGCCGGCCAGCGCCCGCCCGGGTCGAGCGCTGCACAGCGAACACGTGCTCGGCATCGGCGGGGCCACCCAGACCCTGATCGGGGCGACCGTACGCCGCCCTGTCGGCACCGCGCTGGACCTGGGCACCGGCTCCGGCGTACAGGCCCTGCACCTGGCCACCCACGCCCGGCAGGTCACCGCCACCGACGTGTCGGAGCGGGCACTGCGCTTCGCCGCCACCACCGCCGCCCTCAACGGGCAGGACTGGGAACTGGTGCGCGGCGACCTGGTCGCCCCGGTGGCCGGCCGGCGGTTCGACCTGGTGGTCAGCAACCCGCCGTTCGTGGTCGGGCCGGGCACCACCACCCACGTCTACCGGGACTCCGGCCGGGTCGGCGACGCGATCGGCGCCGAGCTGGCCGCCGCCGCGCCGGGCCTGCTCACCGAGGGCGGGACCATGCAGTACCTGGCCAACTGGGTACACGTCGCCGGGGAGGACTGGGCGGAGCGGGTGACCGGCTGGTTCGCCGGCACCGGCCTGGACGCCTGGGTGATCCAGCGCGAGGTCGCCGACCCGATGGCGTACGTGCACCTGTGGCTGACCGACGTCGGCGAGGCGGCCGACCCGCACCGGGCGGCGGCCTGGCTGGACTGGTTCGACGCGCACAAGGTCGAGGCGATCGGCTTCGGCATCGTCTCGCTGCGCCGGGGTGGCCACGAAGACCCGACAGTGCGGGTGGAGGACCTGCGGCAGCGGGTCGAACCTCCGCTGGGCGACCAGGTCACCGCCTGGTTCGACAGGCAGGACCTCGTACGGGACCGGGGCGTCGACGGCCTGCTCGCCGCGCGCTACCGGGCCGCCCGCGGGTTGCAACTGCGGCAGGAGGCGACGATCGGCGACGAGGGCTGGGCGGTCGACCGGCAGGTCCTGACCATGCCGCACGGGCTGCGCTGGAGCGAGGAGGTCGACCCGCTGGTGCTGGCCCTGGTCGGCGGCTGCGACGGGCGGCTGCCGCTGCGCGACCAGCTCGCCCTGCTCGCCGCCGCACACGACGTCACCGTCGACGAGTTGGCCGAGGCGGCCGGCCCGATCGTGGCGCACCTGGTCGAGCGGGGCATCGTCGAGCCGGTGACCGACTGATGCGGGCGGTGGTGCAGACCGTCGGCCGCGCCAGCGTCACGGTCGACGGCGAGGTGGTCGGCGCGATCACCGACGGTCTGCTGGTGCTGCTGGGCATCACCCACACCGACACCCCCGAGCTGGCCGGGACGATGGCCCGCAAGGTGCACGAGCTGCGCATCCTCGACGACGAACGCAGCGCCGCCGACACCGGTGCCCCGATCCTGGTGGTCAGCCAGTTCACCCTCTACGGCGACGCCCGCAAGGGTCGCCGGCCGAGCTGGACCGCCGCCGCCCCCGCCGAGACGGCCGAACCCCTGGTCACCGCCGTGGTCGAGGCGCTGCGCGCCCGGGGCGCGACGGTCGAGACCGGCCGCTTCCGCACCCACATGCTCGTCGAGAGCGTCAACACCGGCCCCCGCACCCTCCTCCTGGACCTGTAACCCACC
>NZ_JBTMMT010000116.1:0-10217 GCF_055517075.1 Micromonospora sp. DSM 43699 | reverse complement strand
TCACCCGGACCGCGTCCGACGGTGTCGAGGGCGATGCCCGCCCGGCCCGTCGGCCGGTCCGCTGGACCACCGTACGACGGTGATCGGGGGCCGCCGGGGGCCGGGGGCGGCCCCCCCCCGCCCGTTTCAGTCGGCCAGCTCCTCCGCGAGCAGGTCCATCAGCAGCGCGTCGTGCCAGCGCCCGTCCGCGCCACGCTCGTAGCGGCGCATGATGCCCACCGGACGGAACCCCACCTTCGCGTACGCGCGGATGGCCGCCGTGTTCGCCGCCGCCGGGTCGATGGTGAACCGGTGGTGGCCGTACTCGTCGACCAGGTGCCGTACCAGGGTGCGGATCGCGTCCCCGCCCAGCCCGGTGCCGCGTACCGCCGGGTCGAGGAAGACGTCCAGGCTGGCGTGGCGGTAGTCCGGTTCGGTCTCGGCGTACCACTGGATCGCCCCGACCAGCCTGCCGGAGTGCTCGATGGCGTAGACAGTCAACGCGTCGTCGGCCAGGTCGGCCCGCACCGATCCGGCCAGGTCGTCGCCGCCGCGCCACCAGCGGCGAACCTCGGGGGTGGCCCGGATCGCGGCGAGGGCGGGCACGTCGGCGTCGGTCACCGGTCGCAGCGTCACCGTCCGCCCGTGCAGCACGCCTCAGCCCCGCCGTTCGCCGTGCTCGACGCAGACCGCCGACCAGCCGGCCGGTACGACCTGCACCTTCATCCGCCGCCGACAGGACGCGCACCAGCGCGGCGGCTCCCACGCCCGGGCCGCCTCGCACGCCGGGTGTGGCCCGGCGGCCACCGACTCGCCGCACCTGTCGCACCAGTGCGCGGCCGATCCGGGCAGGGTCGTAGCGGGGGAGAGTTCGGTCACCGTTGCCTCACAGGGTCGCCGAGAGTGCCTTCACCGGCATCTTCAGGTCTTCCAGCAGCTCCAGGTCGGCCGTCGCCGGTCGACCCAGCGTGGTCAGGTAGTTGCCGACGATCACGGCGTTGATCCCGCCGAGCAGACCGTCACGGGTGCCGAGATCACCGAGGGTGAGTTCGCGGCCGCCCGCGTACCGCAGGATGGTGCGTGGCATGGCCAGCCGGAACGCGGCGATGGCGCGCAGCGCGTCGCGGCCCTCGACCACCGGACGGTCGCCGAGCGGGGTGCCCGGCCGCGGGTTGAGGAAGTTCAGCGGCACCTCGTGCGGGTCGAGCTGGGCGAGCTGCGCGGCGAACTCGGCCCGCTGCTCCACCGTCTCGCCGAGACCGAGGATGCCGCCGCAGCAGACCTCCATGCCGGACTCGCGGACCATCCGCAGGGTCTCCCAGCGCTCCTCCCAGGAGTGCGTGGTGACCACGTTCGGGAAGTACGAGCGGCAGGTCTCCAGGTTGTGGTTGTAGCGGTGCACGCCCATCTCGACCAGGTCGTCGACCTGCTGCTGGCTGAGCATGCCCAGCGACGCGGCGACCTGGATGTCGACGGCCGCCCGGATCGCGGCGACCCCCTCGCGCATCTGCGCCATCAGCCGGTCGTCCGGGCCGCGCACGGCGGCCACGATGCAGAACTCGGTCGCCCCGGTCGCCGCCGTCTGCTTCGCCGCCTCGACAAGCGACGGGATGTCCAGCCAGACCGAGCGGACCGGGGAGGTGAACAGGCCGGACTGCGAGCAGAAGTGGCAGTCCTCCGGGCAGCCCCCGGTCTTCAGCGAGACGATCCCCTCGACCTCGACCTCCGGGCCGCACCACCGCATCCGCACCTCGTGGGCGAGCTGGAGGGCGGCGGGGACGTGCTCGTCGGGCAGGTTCAGCACGGCGAGGACGCCGGCCTGGTCGAGGCCGACGCCGTCGCCCAGAACCTGGGTCCGGGCCTGGTCGAGGATCTCTGGCATGGCTCGTACCCTACAAGGCCGGTGCGGGCCGGGAAACGCCCGCGCCGCGGGGCCACCCCACCCCGCCCCCGACCCGACCCGGGGCGGGGTGGGGTGCCCCGGAGCGGCCCTTCGGCCCGCCTGGTCGCCGCCCGGGGGAGCGTCGGTGCGCCGGGCCGACGCCACGCCGGTACTGGGCCGGCGGATGGTAATTTCGCCCGGCGGCGATCGAATGGTGGACGGAGGCGATGACCGGTGGCGGACTGGCTGGCGGCCCTGGACCGCCGCGCCGCACTGCGGGCCAGGGCGGGGCTCACCCGCACCCTGCGCCCCCGCGCCGCCGGTGACCGGGTGGTCGACCTGGCCGGCAACGACTACCTGGGCCTGGCCACCCATCCCGAGGTCGTCGCCGCCGCCGGCCGGGCCCTGTCCGGGTACGGGTTGGGGGCCACCGGCTCCCGCCTGGTACGCGGCTCCACCGACGTCCACCACGCCCTGGAGGACGAGCTGGCCGGCTGGCTCGGCGTCGAACGGGCGCTGGTCTTCTCCTCCGGTTACCTGGCCAACCTCGCCGCCGTCCGGGGCCTGGCCCAGCCGCGTACCCTGCTCGTCTCCGACGCCCACAACCACGCCTCGCTGATCGACGGCTGCCGGATCTCCGGCGCGGAGACGGTGGTCACCGCGCACGCCGACGTCGACGCGGTGGCCGCCGCGCTCGCCGCCGCGCCGGGCCGACCGGCGGTGGTGGTCACCGAGTCGGTCTTCTCCGTCGACGGCGACCTCGCCCCGCTGGCCGCACTGCACGCCGTCGCCCGGCGGCACGGCGCACTGCTGCTCGTCGACGACGCGCACGCGCTCGGCGTCACCGGCCCGGCCGGGGCCGGCGCGGTGGCCGCGGCCGGGCTCGCCGGTGCGCCGGACGTGGTGGTCACCGCGACCCTGTCCAAGGCGCTCGGTGGCGCCGGTGGGGTGGTCGCCGGTCCCGCCGAGTTCGTCCGGCATCTCGTGGAGACCGGGCGTACCTTCATCTTCGACACCGCGCCGCCGCCCGCGGTCGCCGCCGGGGTACGGGCCGCCGTGGCGCTGGCCCGGACCGCCGACGACCTGCGCGCCGAGCTGGCCGACCGGGCCCGTTACGCGGTACGCCGCCTCGGCGCGGCCGGGCTGACCGTGTCCGCCCCCGACGCGGCGGTGGTGTCGGTGACCGCCCCCGGCCCGGAGGCCGCCACCACCTGGGCGGCCGACTGCCGGGACCGGGGTGTCGCCGTCGGCTGCTTCCGCCCACCGTCCACCCCGGACCACCGCTCCCGGCTGCGGCTCACCCTCTCCACCGGGGTGACCCGAACGGCCTTCGAACACGCCCTGGAGACCATCGTGGAGTGCGCCCCGCAGTCGCGAGCCGAGGTCGTGCCGTGAGCGCGAGGAGTGAGCCGGGTTTGCGAGCCCCGCAGTCGCGAGCCGAGGTCGTGCCGTGAGCGCGAGGAGTGAGCCGGGTTTGCGAGCCCCGCAGTCGCGAGCCGAGGTCGTGCCGTGAGCGGGTGGAAGGGTGCGGTGCTGGTCACCGGGACCGACACCGAGGTCGGCAAGACGGTGGTGACGGCGGCGATCACCGCGGCCGCGCAGGCCGCCGGTCTGCGGGTCGCGGTGGTCAAACCGGGCCAGACGGGTACGGCCACCGGTGAGCCCGGCGACGTCGACTCGGTGACCAGGTTGGCCGCCCCGCTGACCGGTCGTACCCTGGCCAGCTACCCGGACCCGCTCGCCCCGCTCGCCGCGGCCCGGGTCGCCGAGCTGGAGCCGTTGGAGCTCTACACCGCCGTCGACGCGATCCGTGCGGAGGTCGACAAGCACGACCTGGTGCTCGTCGAGGGGGCCGGTGGGCTGCTGGTGCCGATGGGATTGCGTCCGTCCGGCGAGGCGTGGACCGTCGCCGACCTGGCGGTGTCGCTGGGCGCGCCGGCGGTGGTGGTGGCCCGCGCCGGGCTCGGCACCCTCAATCACACCGCGCTCACCCTGGAGGCGCTGGAACGTCGGGCCGTGCCCGCCGGGGTGGTGATCGGCGCCTGGCCGGCGGAGCCGCAGCTGGTGCACTGGACGAACCTGACCGAGCTGGTGCCGAACATGCTCGGTGCGCTACCGACCGGCGCCGGGTCGATGGACCCGGGAGTGTTCCGCCGGTCCGCCCCGGGCTGGCTCACCCCTGACCTGCACGGGGTGCTCGACGACTGGCGCACCTGGGCCGAGGACGCCGGCTGAGCGCCTGATCGGGGCGGTCGGGGCACCTGACCTTCGTCGGTGCCCGATCCACCGGCTCGTCGGTAGCCTGACCATCGTGTACGAGGGCGAGCGGACCCGCCGGTGGGCAGCTGACCTGCTGCTGTGGGCCGTGTTCGCGGCCCCGGTGGCGTACCCCCGGCTGACCCCGCCGTACGGGCGGTGGGCCGTACCGCTGCTCGTCGGCGCGTTGGCGCTGCTCGCGGCGGCGGTGCTGGTCGGCCGGCGGTCGCCGGTGGCGGCGGTGCTGCTGGTGCTGGCCGGTTCGCTTGTCGACGGCAACTTCGTGTTCGCCCTGGTCGCGTTCAGCTATCTGGCGGGACGGCGCAGCGCGCGGACGGCCCCGGCGGCGGTGCTGTTCACCGCGGTCGCGGTCGGCGGCACGGTGCTGCACCTGGCGCTGCTCGGCACCGGCATGGCCACCTGGTTCCTGCTCAGTTGCGTGCTGCTCGGCGCCGGGGTGTTCCCCTGGCTGGCCGGGCGGTACCGGCGCCAGCAGCAGGCGCTGGTGCTGGCCGCCGGGGAGCACGCCGAGGCGGTGCGGCGGGAGCAGCGCGGCGTGGCGGAGCGGATCCGGTTGCGGGAACGGGCCCGGATCGCCGAGGAGATGCACGACTCGCTGGGGCACGACCTGAGCCTGATCGCGTTGCGGGCCGCCGCCCTGGAGCTGGCCGCCGGGCTGCCCGACCGGCACCGGGCGGCAGCCGGGGAGTTGCGGGCCAGCGTCGGGGCGGCGACGGAACGGTTGCACGGCATCATCGGGATGCTGCGGGACGGCCCGGCGGGCACCTCGCCGGTGGGGGAGAGCATCGCCGATCTGGTGGCCGTCGCCCACGAGGCCGGGCTGGCGGTACGGCTGGCACCGGGTCCGGCCGGCGGACGGTTGCCGACACTCGTCGCGAACGCGGCGCACCGGGTGGTGCGGGAGGCGCTGACCAACGCCGCCCGGTACGCCCCCGGCGCGTCGGTGACCGTGGCGGTCGCCGAGCGGGCCGGCTGGGCCGAGGTGCGGGTGGTCAACGAGCCGCCACCGGCCGGTGCGCCGGCCGACCCGCCGTCGCACGGTTCCGGGCTGGCGGCACTCTGCGAGCGGCTCCGGCTGCTCGGCGGCACTCTGGACGCCGGTCCGACCGAGGTCGGCGGGTTCGCCGTGACGGCCCGGTTGCCCCTCGTCCCGCCGGTCGTCTCCGGGACGGGCATGGTCCCGGGTCGACCCGGGCCGGTCCTGGCCGACCCGGTTCCGCCGTGGCCGGTGGTGATCCCGCACGACCGGGCGACAGCCGTCGGCGGATCGACCGACATCGGCGGTGCGGTACGGGCCGCCCGGCGGAGCGTACGCCGGAGTCTGCTGGTGGCTCTCGGCACGCCGCCGGCCGTCGCCCTGGCGTTGTCGCTCGTCTACTACCCGGTCGCCACCGCCGGGGCGGTGCTGGACCGACCCGCGTTCGACGGGATGCGGCTCGGCACGGCCCGTGCCGAACTGTCCGGTCTGCCCCGCCGTCAGGTGGAACCGCCTGTCGACCGGGTGACCCCGCCCGGTGGGCGCTGCGAGTACTACACCGACGGCAATTTCCCGCTGGCCCAGCCGAGTTGGCGGCTCTGTTTCGTCGACGGTCGCCTGACCAGTAAGGACCCGATGCCCCGATGACTGTCGATTCGGACCCGGTACGGGTCCTGCTCGCCGACGACGAGGCGATGATCCGGGCGGGGGTGCGGGCCATCCTCGCCACCGATCCGGGCATCGAGGTGGTCGCCGAGGCGGCCGACGGTCGGGCGGCCGTCGAGGCGGCGCGGGCGTACCGGCCCCGGGTGGCGTTGCTGGACATCCGGATGCCCCGACTGGACGGCCTCGGCGCCGCCGCCGAGATCCGTCGACTGGTGCCCACGACGGCCACCGTCATGCTCACCACCTTCGGCGAGGACGAGTACGTGGCCCGGGCGCTCGGCCACGGGGCCAGCGGCTTCCTGCTCAAGGCGGGCGACCCGCGCGAACTGATCACCGGGGTGCACGCCGTCGCCGCCGGTGGGGCGTACCTGTCGCCGCAGGTGGCCCGCCGGGTCATCGAACTCAACGGCGACCGGCTGGCCCGGGTGCCGGCCGCCCGGGACCGGACGGCCAGCCTGACCGACCGGGAGCGTGAGGTGCTCGGCCTGGTCGGGTTGGGGTTGTCCAACGCCGAGATCGCCCGCCGGCTGCACCTCACCGAGGGCACCGTGAAGGGCTACCTGACCAGCATCTTCACCCGCCTGGAAGTGCGCAACCGGGTGCAGGCGGCGATCCTCGCCTACGAGGCGGGCCTGACCGGCTGACCCGCCCCGTCGGCCGGCCCGGGCGCCGTCGGCCGGTCCGGGCGCCGTCGGCCGGCGCCGCGCCGTTCGGCCCCCGCACGCGCCGTACTGTCCGGCCCCGCACGCGCCGCGGCGTCGCCGGCGTCCGGACGTGTGACCGTCAGGCGTCGCGGCGGTGCAGCGCCGCCCGGCCGAGTGCCAGGGCGACGGCGGCCCAGCCGGCGAGCAGCAGCAACCCCACCACCGGTGGGTACGGGTCGGTGTCCCCGGCCAGGAAGTGCCCACCGGCCACGCCGGGAAAGCCGTCGGCGATCCGGGTGAGCACGCCGATCTTCGGCTCCTGCAACGACAACGGAACGATCATCAGCACCGCGAAGAGCACCACCAGAGTCAGGACCGCACTGCGCAGCGCCGCACCGAGCCCGAGCGCCAGCACCCCCACCAGCGCCAGGTACGTCGCCGTGGCCAGCAGGTCGCCGAGCGTACGGCCGACGGGCATCCGCCCCCACCCGCCGAGCAGTGGCCGGGCGGCCAGCACCCCGACCAGACCGAGCAGCAGTCCGAAGGCGAACGTGGCCGCACCGGTCACCACCGCCTTGGCCAGCAACACCCGCCCCCGCGACGGGGTGCACTGGAGGGTGGACCTGATGGTGCCGGTGGCGTACTCGCCGGTGATCGCGAGCAGGCCGAGGGCGAGCACGGCGTACTGGGTGAGTTCCATCGCATCGATCAGGACGCTGCCCACGGTCACCACCCCGACGTCGTCGGTGGGGTCGTCACTGGTGTTGCCGTTGACGACGTAGATGGCGAGTTGGGCGGTGGAGGCGGCGGTCAGCAGCACTGCGGCCAGCATGGTCCACCAGGTGGCCCGCACCGACCACAGCCGGGTCCACTCGGCGGTGACCGCACCGACGAGGCCACCCCGGCCGGTGGGGACGGCTGCCGGTCGTACCGGGGACGGGGTGCTCACCTGGCACCGCCTCCGGCGTACTCGACCGAGTCGGCGGTCAGCGCCATGAACGTCTCCTCCAGGGTGGCGGTGATCGTGGTCAGCTCGTGCAGCGGCACACCCAGCACGTACGCCAGGTCGCCGATGTGGGCCGTGGCGGCGCCGGTGACGGTCAGCCCGTCCGGCCCCTGCGGGGTCACCGTGGCACCGTCCGCGGTGAGTCGGGCGGCCAGCGCGGCCAACCCGTCCGGCCGTGGCCCGCGTACCCGTACCGACGCGGTGGCGGCGGCGAGCAGGTCGCCGATCGGTGCGTCGGCGATCAGCCGGCCCCGACCGATCACCACGAGTTGGGTCGCGGTCAGCTCCATCTCGCTCATCAGGTGGCTGGAGACCAGCACGGTGCGCCCCTCGGCGGCGAGCGAGCGGGTCAGCTCTCGGATCCAGCGCACCCCGTCCGGGTCGAGGCCGTTGACCGGTTCGTCGAACATCAGCACCGGCGGGTCGCCGAGCAGCGCGCCGGCGATGCCGAGCCGCTGCGCCATGCCGAGCGAGAGGGTACGGCCCGGCTTCCGGGCCGCCCGGTCGTCCAGCCCGGCCACGGCGAGGACCGCGTCGACCCGGCGGGCCGGGATGCCGTTGCTGCGGGCCATCGCCAACAGGTGTGCCCGGCCGGTGCGGGCCGGGTGGATCGCCCGTGCGTCGAGCAGCGCACCCACCTCGTACAACGGGTGCCGAAGTTCCCGGTAGGGGCGGCCGTCGACCAGGGCCTGACCGGCGGTGGGCCGGTCCAGGCCGAGGACCATCCGCATGGTGGTGGACTTGCCCGCGCCGTTCGGGCCGAGGAAGCCGGTGACCCGGCCCGGGGCGATGTCGGCGGTCAGGCCGTCGACCGCAGTCGTCGTCCCGAACCGTTTCGTCAAGCCGCGTAATGTGATCATGTGTGGACGCTAGGCGTCTGCGGGCGGGTGCCGACGCTGCCGATCGGCGGCTACCCACCCCCACCTTCGTCAGGTGTGCCGGTGCGCCCGTGTGCCGACTCGCCCGTGTGCCGGTTCGCCCGTGTGCCGGGAGGCCGGAATGACGGTGGGTCGGAACGCCGGAATGCCGGAATGCCGGAACGCCGGAATGCCGGAATGCCGGTGGGTCGGGAGGCGTCTCCGACGGTGCTAGGCGGATCTCCCCGGTCCTCTCCGCCGGGACCGGCGGGACCGGCGGGACCGGCCGGTCCCTTCCCTCGGCCGTACCCGGGACTCCTGCCGGCAGACCCGGGCGATCCCCCGCAGGTCGGCGAGCAGCCCGGCAGGCCGGTGAACCCGGGTGGCACGGGGTTCACGACGGTTGGTCAGTCGGTGGCCGGGACCGGCAGGGACCGGTCGTCCTGCGCCGGTCGTGGGGCGACGACCTGTACGCCGACGTCTGCGTTGCGGTTCTGGGTCTCGATCCAGGTGTCCAGGGCGGTCCGGCAGGCGTGGTCGACGTGCCGCAGGCCGCCCAGGTCCAGCCGTACCCCCCGGTCGTCGGGCAGCCCGTCGAGGGTGGTGAGGATGGTGGGCAGCCGCAGGAAGGTGGCGTTTCCGGTGATCGTCACGTGCACCGGGTCGGCGTCGTCGTGGACGGTGACCCGCACGTGGGACGTCTCCCAGGCGGTCTTCACCACGGCCAGGCCGAGACCGACGAGCACGCCGGTGAACAGATCGGTGCCGAGGATCGCGGCGGCGGTCACCACAAGCACCACCGCCTCGCCCCGGTGCTCCCGCCACAGCTCGGGCAGAGCCCGCCACGGCAGCAGCTTGCAACCGGCGTGCACCAGCACGGCGGCGAGCGCGGGCATCGGGATCAGCCCGACCAGGCCGGGCACCGCGGCGACGAAGAGCAGCAGCCACACCCCGTGCAGCACCCGGGACGCCTTCGTCCGCGCGCCGGCCCGTACGTTGGCGGAGCTGCGCACGATGACGGCTGTCATCGGCAACGCGCCGAGCAGGCCGCAGACGGTGTTGCCGGTGCCCTGGGCGACGAGTTCCCGGTCGAAGTCGGTGCGCGGCCCTTGGTGCATCCGGTCGATCGCCGCCGCGCTGAACAGACTCTCCGCCGAGGCGATCAGGGCGAACGTGACGATGGTGGCGAGCATCCCCGGGTCGGCGAGGGCCGTCCAGTGCCCGAACGACGGTTCGACCGCCGCGAGCAGCCCTGCCACCTCGATCCGGTCGACCGGCAACCGCATGACGGCGTTCGCCCCGGCTGCGGTGACCACGGCGATCAGCGCCCCGGGGACCAGACCCGGCCGACCCGGGAGGGTGTCCCAGAGGAACATGACCGCGAGGGTGGCCGCGCCGACGGCGAGCGACACCTGCGCCGTACCGGAGCCGGTGACCTCGGTGACCATGGCCGGCAGCCCGGTGAGGCCGGCGAGCCCGGTCGGCGGTGGGTCGGCACCCGTCAGGACGTGCAGTTGGCCGGCGATCAGCAGCAGACCGATGCCGGTGAGCATGCCGTGGACCACGGCCACCGAGATGGCCCGGAACCACCGGCCGAGCCGCAGCAGCCCCAGCCCGATCTGGAGCAGACCGGCGACCAGCACGATGGTCCCGAGTCCGGCCAGCCCGTAGCGGTCGACGGCCTCGGCGACCAGCACGGTCAGCCCCGCCGCCGGCCCGCTCACCTGGAGGCTGCTGCCCGGCATCAGCCCCACGACGAGCCCGCCCACCACCCCCGTCACCAGCCCGAGTTCGACAGGTACCCCGGAGGCGACCGCGATCCCCACACAGAGCGGCAACGCCACCAGGAACACCACAAGCGACGCCGGCAGATCATCCCGAACCACCGACCACCTCACCCCCACGACCCACCCACCGTGCTCCCCCCACC
>NZ_JBTMMT010000115.1:0-11471 GCF_055517075.1 Micromonospora sp. DSM 43699 | reverse complement strand
GCGGTCCGCCGACGCCACCCGACCCGGCGACAACACCCCCCGGATCATGAGAACGACAGGGGCAGGAAGTCATACCGGGCCGGGCGACCGAGGGTCCCCGGCTGGGGACGATCAAAAAGGTAACGGGCGGGCCACCGGTCGGTCCCTCCCGGAGGAAGGGCACCCTGATGACCCCGTTGGAGATGCTCACCGAGCACCCGTTCCTCGCCGGACTGCCGCAGGAGTGGCTGCCCCGGCTGACCGGGTACGCCCGACCGGTGGTCTGGCACCCCGGGCACCGGCTGTTCCGTGCCGGGCAGCCGGCGGAACGGTTCTGGCTGGTCCGGGGCGGTGAGGTGGCGCTGGACTTCCCGGTGCCGGGGCGCGGCGACGTGGGCATCGAGTCGATCGGGCCGGGCGGGGTGCTCGGCTGGTCGTGGCTGTTCCCGCCGTACCGGTGGCAGTTCGGTGCGGTCGCCGTCCGGCGGACCACCACAGTGGAGTTCACCGCCGAGGGGGTACGCCGGCTGATGGAGTCCGACGACGCCCTGGGCCGGCAGCTCACCACCCGGTTCATGAGCGTGGTGGTGGACCGGCTCCAGGCGTCCCGGGGCCGCCTGCTCGACCTGTACGGCTACCCGACCTCGGCGGCGAGCTGACCCGGACCGTCGGCGACGTTCCCGTCGGCGTCGGCCGGGACCGTCGCTGTGGTGGTGGCGCGTCGTGTCGGTGGATGACCAGTCCGGCCGGTTGGACGAAGATCGACCGTCGGGTGCGGGCGGCCTCCACCGCCGGGCAGAAGCCGGTCCCGGTGCACTTCTCGCACCGCGCGTTGCGGTGGTGGTCCAGGCAGCGCCAGGACAGTTCCACCAGGTACGGCACCTCGCGGTGTCCGCGCATCTCGCCTCCCGGGGGTGTCGGGGTCTTCGCGGCACCCCGCCCCACCGAGCCCAGCTCCACCAGGGCGGAGGCGCCGCGTCACCGATTCCACACCGTCAGTCGCCCACGTGTCAAAGTTGGCACGTCAGATATATCGCGTCGTCATGCTCGTGTGCCAGTTAACGTGACCCCGTTAGCGTGCAAGAACGATCGTGTCAACTGCGGCACGCGCGCACTGGTCTAGCTTGCTGGCATGACTGATGAGGTGCCGGGGCCACTCGTCGCCGCAGGCGAAATCCTGAAGATGCTGAATGTCAGCCGGTCACGGTTCCGGGCCATCGCGCTGCATCCAAACTTTCCGCGCCCGTTCCAGACGTTGTCGGTCGGCTCGGTGTGGCTGCGGTCCGACGTCGAGGCGTACATCCGGGAGCACCGTCGCCCCAGGCCGGCCGCAGACGAGGACGAGCAGGGCTGACTGTCCGCCAGCGTCAGGTCGTCGGTGAGGCCGGGGACCAGCACGAACCGTACCCAGATCGGGACGCCCCGGTCGGCGGGCCGCCGGCCGAAGCGCAGCGTCGGGGTGACGGATCCGGCGCGGGTGACCTGCCGGTAGGTCGCCGGGTCCCACGACTTGACGTCCAGCAGCACCAGGTCGGTGGCGTCGAGCATCGCGTCGTCGGCGCGGACCCCGAGGAAGCCGGAGGTGTCCAGCGCGGTGTGCAGGCCCGGTGTTTCGCCTGCACCATCAGCCTCGCCGGGCCGGGCCGCCCCGGGCAGAGGCGCAGGATCGCCTCCGCCCGGGACCAAAGACCCCCCGGTGGCCGGTCAGCGCTGCACGACCAGCCGGCGGGCCCGCAGCAGCCGCGCCCACCACGGCCGGGGCGACGCCGGGCGCAACGCGGGCACCCGCGCGCCGCGCAGGCTGACCCAGCCGCCGGGTCCCATGGTCACCCTGCCGATCGCCGGTGGCCGCCGTCGCGCCGCCACCCCCGCGATTACCAGGGCGACGGCGGCGGCACCGGCCGCTGCGGCGAGCACCCGGTCCGGGTCGGGTAGCCCCCGGTACCGGACCCGGCCGTCGGCGAGCACGAACGCGCCCACGGCCCGTCCGTCCCGGGTCACCGGCACCAGCGCGGCGGCCGGCGAACCGGGCAGGGCCAGCACCGGCCCCACCGGCCCGACCACCGTCGGCCCGCTCGCCTCCACCGGGGTGCGGGGCACCGGTGGCCCCAGCGGGGCGGGTCCGGTGGGGTTGAAGATCGCGGTCATGGCGCTGCCTCCTGCCGGTCGGAGCTGTCCCCTCGTTGGTAGCAACGGTCGGGAGCCCACCGGCAGGGCCGGACGGTACGCCGACCGGGCCACAGGTCCCGAGGTCGTCGGTGCCGGTGCGTATCCTCCGGCGGTGACCGACCTGCGCCTGCGTCCGGTGCGCGACGACGACCTGCCGCACTTCTTCGCCCACGAGCAGGACCCGGAGGGGGCCTGGATGGCCGCCTTCGGCCCGGCCGACCCGGCCGACCGGGCGGCGTTCGACGCGCATTGGGCGCGGATCCGTGCCGATCCCCGGATCGTGAACCGCACGGTGGTCGTCGACGGGGCGGTGGTCGGGCACGTGGCGGCCTTCCCGGTGGGGGAGCAGACCGAGGTCAGCTACTGGATCGACCCGCGCCGCTGGGGGCACGGCCACGCCACCGCCGCGCTGTCGGCGCTGCTGCGCGAGCTGCCGCAGCGGCCGGTGCGCGCCCGCGCCGCGAAGGACAACCGGGCCTCCCTGGCGGTGCTGCGCAAGTGCGGGTTCGTGATCGTCGGCGAGGACTCGGGGTACGCCCACGGCCGGGGCCGGGAGGTCGAGGAGTGGCTGCTGGAGTTGCCCGCCGCCCCGGCTGACCAGGGCGGGCACTAGTCTCGCGGGGTGAACTGGCTGGAACTCCTCGGCTGGGCCGGCTCCGCGCTGCTGGTCTGGTCGCTGCTGCAGACGCGCCTGCTGCGGCTGCGCGCCCTCAACCTGGTCGGCTGCCTGATCCTGATCGGCTACAACGCCGCCGTGCAGGTCTGGCCGATGGTCGGGCTGAACGTGGTGCTCGCCGTGATCAACGTGTGGTACCTGCGGTCGATGCTTGCCACCCGGCACGACGAGCAGACCTACCAGGTGGTCGAGGTGGGCGTCGACGACCAGTTCCTGGCCCACACGCTGCGGGTGCACGCCGCCGACATCGCCCGGTTCAACCCCGGCTTCCGACCGCCGCCGGCCACCGCCGACCGGTCGGCCTTCCTGGTGGTACGCGCCGACGAGGTGGTCGGGGTGGTGCTGGCGCACGCCGAGGCGCACGGTACCGCCCAGATCGACCTGGACTACGTCACCCCACGCTTCCGCGACCTCACCCCCGGCGAGTTCGTCTACCGCCGCAGCAGCCTCTTCACCGACCGGGGGTTCCGCCGGGTGGTCAGCCCGCCCGGCATGGTCACCCCCTACTACCACCGGCTCGGCTTCCGCCCCGAAGGCGACGCGTACGTGCTCGACCTCCTCCCGGCCGCCGGGCACGGCTGACCGGGCGACCGCCGGCGACGGCCGTTGAGCGGGCGAACGGTGCCGGACCGCCGGCCGGGCCCGGGTCCGGTCACCGATCGTGGCCGCGTGGAGGGTTCGCGGACCGCGCGGTTGGGCACAGACTGGGCTACGCCGGACGGGTCCTCCGCCCGGCGGCGTCGGCTCGTCGCCGACGCCCACCGCCTGAGGGAGAGTGCCGGGCGTGCAGAGCTACTGGAGCCAGTTGGCCCTGGTCGGAGTCCTGGTGGTGCTCAATGCGATCTTCGCGGGCAGCGAGATGGCCCTGGTGTCGCTGCGGGACAGCCAGATCCAACGGCTGGAACGCACCAGCCGGGCCGGTCGGGTGCTCGCCCGGCTGGCCAAGGACCCGAACCGCTTCCTCGCCACCATCCAGATCGGCATCACCCTGGCCGGGTTCCTGGCCTCGGCCGCCGCGGCGGTATCGCTGGCCAAGCCGCTGGTGCCGCTGCTCGGTTTCCTCGGTGGGGCCGCCGAGACGGTCGCCATCGTGCTGGTCACCCTGGCGCTGACCTTCGTCACCCTGGTCTTCGGCGAGTTGGCCCCGAAGCGGATCGCGATGCAGCGCGCCGAGCGGTGGGCGCTGCTGGTGGCCCGCCCGCTGGACATCCTGTCCAGCTTCACCCGGCCGGCGGTGTGGCTGCTCGGCGCGACAAGCGACCTGGTGGTCCGGTTCGCCGGGGTGGACCCCAAGCAGCAGCCCGACGAGATCGGCCCGGACGAGCTGCGCGACATCGTCGCCGGCAACCACGGCTTCACCAAGGAACAGCGGACGATCATCGCCGGCGCGGTGGAGATCGCCGACCGGCAGTTGCGCGCGGTGCTCGTACCCCGGTTGCAGGTCTTCACGCTCGACAGCGGGACCACCGCGGAGGCCGCCCGGCTGGTGCTGGCCGCCACCGGGCACTCCCGGGCGCCGGTGGTGCGCCACGGCGGCCTGGACGACGCGGTCGGGGTGATCCACCTGCGGGATCTGGTCGGGGTGCCGGACGACCGGCCGGTCGACGAGTGCGCCCGGCCGCCGATGCTGCTGCCCGACTCGCTGCCGGTGGTCGACGCGCTGCGCCAGTTCAAGGCGGAACGGCAGCACATCGCCCTGGTGGTGGACGAGCGGGGCGCGGTCGACGGGATCGTCACCCTGGAGGACATCCTGGAGGAGATCGTCGGGGAGATCTACGACGAGACCGACCGGGACGTCCGGGCGGTGCGCAAGGAGGACGACGGCTCGCTGGTGCTGCCCGGCACCTTCCCCGTGCACGACCTGACCGACATCGGCGTCGAGGTGCCCAACCGGCCGGCCGGTGACTACACCACGGTTGCCGGGATGGTGCTGTCCTGTCTCGGGCACATCCCCACGGTGGCCGGGGAGAGCGTCACCATCGACGACTGGGAGGCGACCGTCACCGGCGTCGACCAGCGCGCCATCACCCAGATCCGGCTGCACCACGCCCCGACCGCGTCCCCTGCCGACCAGGAGGAGCCGCTCCGCGACGAGGCCCACGCCTGACCCCGCCCCGGCCGCGCCCGGCGAACCGTCCCGTACCCCGTTCACGGCAGCATGACGGGCACTAGTTGCCGACGCCGAGGCTCGACATGAATGCCGCCGGGTAGCGGTCACCGCGCGCGGCACCCTTCGGCACGACCGCCTCGATCTCTTCGAGATCATCGGCCGACAGCTTCACGTCCAGCGCCGGCAACGCCTCGGCCAGCCGCTGCCGGGTACGCGCACCGACCAGCGCGACGATGGACGGGTCCTGCGCCGCCACCCACGCGATCGCCAGTTGCGCCACCGTGCACCCCTTCGCGCCGGCGACCCGGCGCAACGCCTCCACCAGGGCGAGGTTGTGCGACGCGTTCTCGGCGGAGAAGCGGGGAGCGTGGTTACGCGGATCGTCCGCCCGCCCCGGCACCCAGTTCCCCGAGAGCAGACCGCGGCCCAGCACCCCGTACGCGGTCAGCCCGATGCCCAGCTCCCGCAGCGTGGGCAGCACGTCGGCCTCGACCGCCCGCGACAGCAGCGAATACTCCATCTGAAGATCAGCAACCGGATGTACGGCGTGCGCCCGCCGGACGGTCTCCGCGTCAACCTCGGAGAGTCCCACATACCGTACGTAACCGGCGTCGATCATCTCCTTGATCGCGCCGATCGTGTCCTCGATCGGCACCGACCGGTCGAGCCGGGCCGGCCGGTAGATGTCCACGTGGTCGACGCCGAGCCGGGTCAGCGAGTAGCTCAGGAAGTTCCGCACCGAAGCCGGGCGGCTGTCCTGACCGGCGAAGCGCATGCCCGGCCCCACCTGCTGCCCGAACTTCACACTCAGCAGATAGCTGTCCCGGTCGCGTCCCCGCAACGCCTCCGACAGCAGCAGCTCGTTGTGCCCCATGCCGTAGAAGTCACCGGTGTCGATCAGCGTGACCCCGGCGTCCAGCGCGGCCCGCACGGTGGCGATGCTCTCCCCGCGATCGGCCGGGCCGTACGCGCCCGACATGCTCATCGCCCCCAGCCCCGCCGCGGAAACCGTGGGACCCGTGTCGCCCAGAGTGCGTGTCTGCATCGAACTCTCCCTCATCGGTCGATCTCGGCTCCACCCTGCGCCGCTTTCCGGCCCGCCGGCAGCGGAGTGCTTATCGTGGGAGCGCCACTCCCTGGCTCGGGGCCCAGCCCCGGGGGCAGCATGGAGGCATGCAGCGTGAGCAGCTCGCCGACTTCCTGCGCCGCCGTCGCGGGGCCATCCGCCCCGCCGAGGTCGGCATCGCCGGCGGCCCCCGCCGCCGCACCGCCGGCCTGCGCCGCGAGGAGGTCGCCCTGCTCGCCGGCATGTCCGTCGACTACGTCGTCCGCCTCGAACAGGCCCGCAGCAGCCAGCCGTCGACCCAGCTGCTCGGCGCCCTGGCCCGGGCCCTGCGCCTGACCGACGACGAGCGGAGCCATCTGTTCCACCTGGCCGGCCACCAGCCGCCGCCCGCCGACGGCATCGCCCGCCTGGCCCGGGCCGGCCTGGTCCGCCTGCTCGACCTGGTGGGCGACACCCCCGCCCTGGTCCTGTCCGACCTCGGCGAGATCCTGGCGCAGAACCGTATGTCGATCCTGCTCACCGGCGACCACACCGGGCTGACCGGCGACCACCGCTACGTCGCCTACCGCTACTTCACCGACCCGGCCATCCGCGACCTCCACGGTCCCGAGGAATGGCAGCGGCACGCCCGCCAGCAGGTCGCCGACCTGCGTGCGGTGGCTGGCCGGCGGCCCGACGACCATGCCGTGACCGGCCTGATCGAACGGTTGCGGGCGGCGAGCGACGACTTCTGGCGGCTGTGGGCCGAGCACGAGGTGGCGGTGCGCCGGGCCGACCGCAAGACGTTCAGGCACCCGCGCGTGGGCCGCCTCACGATGGACTGCGAAACCCTGGTCACCCCCGACCTCGGCCAGCAGCTGCTGGTGCTGACCCCGGCCGACGCCGAGGCCCGGGAGAAACTCGACCTGCTGCGCGTGCTGGGGGTCGAGGAGTTCCCGAGCACCAACAAGCCGCTCGCCCGGCCGTGACCCTCGACGTGGACGGACTGTCTCGACACTGATGATCGTGACGTGGCCGGCGGTGATGAGCCAGTCACGTAGCTTGGTCGTTCCAGGACGGGGCGCTAGACCGAGGCGGCGCTGTCGCCGAACGGAAAGCCCGGCACCGGTGGCAGCAGTTGGACCTGGTCGGCAGGGAACTGGCGGGTGTCCCGGCTCAGGGCCCGCGCGAGGAGCCGGATCGCCCAGGGCCCGGACGGGTGCCGTTGTGCCCCGATCAGCCGGCCCCACGTCCGGCTCCACCAGTGGGCGGTCACCAGCACGTCGGTGAGCCGGAGCCGGCCGTCCGGGGAATCACCCCGCACCACCACGTCCACCACCCGGCCCAGCCGTCGCCCGTGCAGGTCGTACGCGGTACGGCCGAGCAGCTCACCCGCTCGCACGGTCGGCGCCCGGGATCCGGTCGATCAGGTGCCGACGCAGCCAGGTCTCCACCGGCGGGCGGGGCAGCTCGTCGGCGTGGGCGTGCAGCCGTACCGCGCTGTCGATCCGGGCGACCCGGTCGAACGGGATCCGCAGCGGCACCGACGCCTCCTCGGTGAACCGGTCGGCGAGCGCGACCAGCAACCGTCCGACCCGACCGCCGATCCGCCGGCCGAGCGCCCCCTGCCCGGTCAGCAGGTACGCCACGTAGGGCAGGCCCTGGTCGTCGACGGCGAACTCGACATCGTCGACCTTGCCGAGCAACAGCCCGTCGACGTCGACGATCTGCCTGTCGAGCAGCTGCCGGCCGAGCTGGACCCTCACCGTCCCATCCCCGTCCCGATCGCCAGCGGGATCGCGGCCACCGAGGCCACCACGATCACCACCAGGAACACCACGCCGAGCAGGTTGAGCCACGGCCCGTTCACGTCGTCCCCCAGGTACGTCCGGTCGTTGGCCACGATCAGGATCGGCAGATACGTCAGCGGTAACACCACCGCGCTGGCGATCAGCATGTACTCGGTCAGCCGTACCGGGTTGACTGTGGTGAACAGCAGCAGCATCCCGGCCAGCATGCTGACCAGCAGCACACTGTGGAACCGGGCGGCCTCCCGGGGGCTGACCCGTTTGCCCCACTGCCAGCCGAAGTACTGCGCCGCCGCGTACGCCGCCGACAGACCGGTCTCCAACGCGGCCCCGAAGGTCACCGCGAAGAAGGCCAGCGCGGCGACCGCCAGCCCCACCCCGCCGAACGCCAGCACCACCGGTTGGGCCACCTGGTCGAGGGTCGACAGCGACACCCCGCCCGGGTGGAAGACCACGGCGGCCGTGGCGACCAGCGACAACGCCAGCAGGCCGCCGACCGGGAAGCCGATGAGCACGCTCGACCGGGCGTCGGCGAGATCGGCCGCGCCCCAGTTCTCCTCCACCCCGCCGGAGGAGAAGAAGAACACCTCGTACGGGCTGACGGTGGAGGCGAACAACGCCACCGCAACGAACCAGTACGCCCCCCACCCCTGGCCGGCGGAGTCGGGATGCAGCGCGCCGTGGCCCAGCGCCGCCCAGTCGGTCGGCAACCAGAACAGCGCCAGGGCGAAGACCAGCAGGGTGAGCCCGGCCAGCCCGAACACCCGCTCCATCAGCTGGAACCGCATCCGCCACAGCACCAGCCAGACCGCGAACGCCGCGACCGGCACCCACAGCAGGTAACTCACCCGGGAGGCCAGTTGCAGCGCCAGCGCCACCCCGCCCAGCTCGGCGGCCAGGGTCAGCACCGTGACCAGGTAGGACGCCGCCAGGTTGAGCAGCGCCACCCGGGGACCGAGCCGCTCCCGGACCAGGTCGAACACCGCCCGGCCGCTGACCGCCGCGATCCGCCCGGCCATTTCCGCGTACGCGCAGATGCCGACCACCCCGACCAGTAGCACCCAGGCGTGCGCCATGCCGAACCGGGCGCCCGCCTGGCTCGCCGCCACCAGGTCGCCGATGTCGACGAAGCCGCCGATGGCCGACAGCACCCCGAGGGTGGCGGCGAGGAGCTTCCTCACGTGGGGACGGGATCGGCGGCGGTCATCGAGGCGACGATATCGGCGCACGGACCTATCTACCGGGCAAACCGGTCAGGCTCGCCGTCCCGCCAGCCCGCACTCCCCGCAGGCGGCCGGACCCGGCCCCGTCATCGCGCCGGACCCGGCCCGTCGCCCGCTGCCGGCCTCACGCGACCCGGGTCGGCGGCCTACTGCGGGTCGGGTCAGCCCCTGGTCAGGTTCTGCAACCGGACCTGGCCCCGGGAGACCAGCCGGCCCTCGCCGTCGGTGATCTCCACCTGCCAGAGCTGCTGACTGCGACCCCGGTGCACGGGGGTGCCGACCGCGACCAGCTCACCCTCGCGTACCGCGCGGAGGAAGTCCGTCTGGTTGGACACCCCGACCACGCTGCCCCGGTCGCCGAGCCACAGCGTGCCGCCCACGCTGCCGACCGTCTCCACCACCGTGCAGTAGACCCCGCCGTGCAGGATGCCGGCCGGCTGGTGCAGCTCCGGTCGGACCTTCCAGCGGATCACCACCCGGTCGCCGCTGGCCTCGTCGAACGTCAGCCCCAGCAGGCCGACCAGACCATCCGTCATCTCCGGGATCTCCACGGCTGTTCCTCCTCGTCGCACCGGCCCGGCCAGCCTAGTCGCGTCGCCGGCCGGCAAACCCGGTACGTCCCCAGGTGGGCAATGGGGGAGAATCGTTGACCGTGACCGACAGCAACCTCCCGCACGGGCGGGACTCCCTGACCGACGACCTGCGGTGGCGGGGCCTGATCCAGGACTCCACCGGCCCCGACGAGCTGCGCGAGCTGCTCGACGACGGGACGGCCACCTTCTACGTGGGCTTCGATCCGACCGCGCCCAGTCTGCACGTCGGTCACCTGATGCAGGTCGCCACCGCCCGTCGGCTCCAGCTCGCCGGGCACCGCCCGCTGCTGCTGGTGGGCGGTGCCACCGGCCAGATCGGTGACCCGAAGGAGAGCGCCGAGCGCACCCTCAACCCGCCGGAGGTGGTGGCCGGCTGGGTGCAGCGCATCCGCGACCAGCTCGCGCCCTTCGTGTCGTACACCGGGACGAACGCAGCCCAACTGGTCAACAACCTGGAGTGGACCGGCGAGATGTCGGTGGTCGAGTTCCTCCGGGACGTCGGCAAGCACTTCCCGGTCAACAAGATGCTGGCCCGGGAGGTGGTGCGGGCCCGGCTGGAGACCGGCATCAGCTTCACCGAGTTCAGCTACCAGCTGCTCCAGGCCAACGATTTCTTCGAGCTGCACCGCCGGCACGGTTGTCAGCTCCAGTACGGCGGCTCGGACCAGTGGGGCAACATCACCGCCGGCGTCGACTACGTCCGGCGTCGGGGGGCCGGCCCGGTGCAGGCCTTCACCACGCCCCTGGTCACCAGGTCGGACGGCACCAAGTTCGGCAAGACCGAGGGCGGCGCGGTCTGGCTCGACCCCGAGATGACCAGCCCGTACGCCTTCTACCAGTTCTGGGTCAACGCCGACGACCGGGACGTCACCCGTTACCTGCGCTACTTCAGCTTCCGCTCCCGTGAGGAGCTGGAGTCCCTGGAGAAGGAGACGGCGGAGCGACCGGCGGCCCGCACCGCGCAACGCGCCCTCGCCGAGGAGCTCACCACCCTGGTCCACGGCGCGGAGGAGACCCGGCAGGCGGTCGCCGCCAGTCAGGCGCTGTTCGGCCGGGGCTCGCTCGACGACCTCGCCCCGGAGACGCTGCGCGCCGCGTTGAGCGAGGCCGGCCTGGTGGTGCTCACCGGCGAGCTGCCCGACGTGGCCGGGCTGCTGCGCGACTCGGGGCTGGTCGGCGGGCTCAAGGAGGCCCGCCGGGTGATCACCGAGGGCGGCGCGTACGTCAACAACACCCGGGTCACCGACGTCGACGCCACAGTCGACCCGGCCACCCTGCTGCACGGCCGCTACCTGGTGCTGCGTCGGGGCAAGCGCTCCTTCGCCGGTGTCGAGCTGCGCCGATGACCCCTGCCCGTCGCGACCTTCTGTGGTCTCCGGCGAGGGCCTCGCGCGCCCTGAGGGCCGGCTGTGGTTTCCGGGTGAGGGCCTTGCCCACCTGTAGGACCGGCGCCTGTCGGACCGGCCTGCTTGCGGGAGTGTGACGTGGGACGCGTTCCGCGGATTTGACGATCAACTCGCCCAACGCGTAACTTTCTCTCTGCCAGCGCGGAACGGACGAAGCAGGGCGAAAGCCCCAGAGGCCGGAGCATGGCGTGAGGTACCGACTTCGCTGGGTCCGCCCGGCCGAAGCGCGGGGCCGGGCGGTGCCCGGATCGGCCCAGGGCCGATTTGGTGGGGCGAAGCCGACCGGGTAACGTATGACGCCGGCAGGGAACCGGGCGAGCGTGCGGGAGACCGCAGCGGCCGGCCTGACGGAAATCACGAGGGATTCCGGTGTGAGCCGGGATGTTCGTGGTGTGTGGAAAATGTGGTGGAAGTGGTGTGGATCGCTACAGAGCGGTTTGACACGGCGGATATCACCGGGTA
>NZ_JBTMMT010000114.1:0-11894 GCF_055517075.1 Micromonospora sp. DSM 43699 | reverse complement strand
AGGGGGTGGTGGGGGGTAGGGGGGCGGTGAGGTAGCGGTGGATGGTGGGGCCGAGGGTGGCGGCCAGGGTGTCGGGGGTCGCGGAGGCGACCGGTTCCAGCCGGATCACGTAGCGCATCATGGCCAGGCCGATCATCTGGGTGGCCACCAGGGCGCCGCGCAGCGGCAGCTCCGCCGGGGGCAGGTCGAGGTGGTCGAGCACCCGGCGTAGCACCTGGGTGACCAGGAACTCGCGCATCAGCCGGGCGGTCCACTCGTTGCCGGTCGCCGACCGGAGCAGGGCCACCGCCGCCGCCCCGGCCGGCGAGTCCCACACCCCGAGGAACGTGCGGACCAGTCGTTGCCCGATCTCGTCCGGGTCGCCGGCCAGCACGGCGGGCAGCAGCGCGGCCGGGTCGACCGGGATGTCGACGGTGGCCCGGAACAGCTCCTCCTTGCTGCCGAAGTAATGGTGCACCAGGGCCGGGTCGACCCCGGCGGCGGTGGCGATCTGCCGGATCGAGGTGGCGTCGAAGCCGCGCTCGGCGAATGCCGACCGGGCGGCGGCGAGGATCGCCTCCCGGGTGTCGGGGTTGCCGGGGCGGCGGCCGGTCCGGCGGGGCATCGGGCTCAACCGCTGCGCCGGCGCAGGGTCGCCGCCGCCAGCACCAGGGCCACCAGCGCCGCGCCGGCCACGATCGCGAGGTCCCGCCACATCAGGCCGGTCGGTTCGGGGTGCGCGCCGACCTCCTGGAGCGCCTCCACCGCGTACGACAGGGGCAGCGCGTCGCTGACCGCCTGGAGCCAGCCGGCCATCTGCCCGCGCGGCACGAAGAGCCCGCACAGCAGCAGTTGCGGGGCGACCACCACCGGCATGAACTGCACCGCCTGGAACTCGGTACGGGCGAAGGCGCTGCAGAACAGCCCCAGCGCGACGGCCAGCACCGCGTTCACGGCGGCGATTCCGACCACCAACCCGGCGGATCCGGCAGTGGTCAACCCGAGCAGCTGGTACGCCACCGCGGCGGCGACTGTCGACTGCACCACCCCGGCCAGCCCGAATGCGATGCCGTAACCGAAGAGCAGGTCGAGCTTGCCCAGCGGGGTGGTGAGCAGTCGTTCCAACGTCCCGCTGGTGCGCTCACGCAGCATCGCGATACTGGTCACCAGGAACATGATGATGAACGGGAAGAAGCCCAGCATCACCAGGGCGACCCGGTCGAAGGGGGCCGGCTGGCCGGGCGGGGCGGGCTGGTCGTCGTACATGTAGTAGACCAGGGTGAGCAGCACCGTGGGCACCACCACCAGCAGCGCCACCGTACGCCTGTCGTGCCGCAGTTGGCGCAGGATGCGCCAGGTGGTGGCGGCCAGGATCGTCGGGTTCACGCCGCCGCCTCCCCGGTGGTCGACGGGCCGGCCTCGCCGGCCCGGATCAGCCGCAGGAACGCCTCCTCCAGGTCGTCCACCCCGGTGGCGGCGCGGACGGCGTCCGGGGTGTCGTCGGCGATCAGCCGGCCGTGGCGGATCAGCAGCAGCCGGTCGCAGCGGGCCGCCTCGTCCATCACGTGGCTGGACACCAGCAGGGTGGTCCCGGCGGCCGCCAGGGCGTGGAACCGGGCCCACAGGTCGGCCCGCAGCACCGGGTCCTGCCCGACCGTGGGCTCGTCCAGGACGACCAGTTCCGGCTCGCCGACCAGCGCGCAGGCCAACGAGGCGCGGCTGCGTTGCCCGCCGGAGAGGGTGCCGACCAGTTGCCCGGCGGCGGCGGCCAGGCCGACGTCGGTGACCGCCCGGTCTGCGTCGGCGGCGGTACGCCCCTGGAGGGCGGCGAAGTACCTGGCGTTCTCCCGGACGGTCAGGTCGGCGTAGACGCTGGGCGCCTGGGTCAGGTAGCCGACCCGGTGGCGCAGCTCGGCCGCGCCGGCCGGACGACCCAGCACGGTGACCGTGCCCGAGCTGACGGTCTGCACCCCGACCACGGCCCGCATCAGGGTGGTCTTGCCGCTGCCGCTCGGGCCGAGCAGCCCGGTGACCGCGCCGCGCGGCACCGCGCAGCCGATGCCGTCCAGCACCCGTCGTCGACCCCGGTCGACCACCAGGTCACGGACGGCGATGGCGTCGTCCATCGCACCTCCTCGGTAATTCATCACCTGTTGAACTCAACGATAGATGAATTACCCGGTGCTTCGCAACGACCTGTCACCGGGTGCCCCCGGGGCGCGGCGGTCCCCGACACGCCCGGGTCTGGAAGTCGGGCACCAGCCTTCGGATCGGGCGTCAGCCTTCGGACCAGGGCACTAGCCTTCGGATCGGGCGTCAGCCTCCGGACCGGACAGGTGGTCCGCCTTCGGGCATTGCGCCCCGATCGGGCCTGCGGCACGATGGCGCGGTGGATCACGCTCCGTTGCCGGAGGCCGCCTTCCTGGCCGACTGGACCGACCGGTTGCGCGCGTCCGCCGAGCGCCCGGTGGTCGGAATCCTGCTGCGCGGCAGCCACGCCCGGGGGGCCGCCACCGTGTGCAGCGACGTCGATCTCGACGTCCTGGTCGCCGCGATCGCCCCGCCCACCCCGCCGTACGACGTCCGGCTCGCCTACCTGGCCGAGGCCGACGGGCGGATCGTGCACGTCTCGGTGGCCGCCCGGGACGTCCGCTCCTGGGTCGACCGGCTCGGCGAGCCGGCCGACTGGGCGTTCGGCTTGCCGGTGACCACCCCGGCCCGACTGCTCTGGGCCGACCCGACCTGGCGCCGGCGGATCGACCTGCCGGTGCTCTGCCAGCCCGCCGACCAGCCCCGCCTGGAGGAACTGGTCGCCACCCTCGGCAAGGTGGCCGGGGCCTGCGCCGGTGACGACCCGCTCGGCGTCCGGCTGGCCGCCGCCGACCTGGCCCGGCTCTGCCCGAGCGTGCTGCGCCCGGCCAACCCCGGTGTCCGGGTGGCGTCCCGGCGGACCGCCTTCGCCGCCGCCCTGGACCTGCCGGTCGCGCCGCCGGGTTACCGCGACGACATGTTGCTCTGCCTGGGGGTACGCCCCGGTCTGACCGTCGAGGTCGCCGCCGCCGCGGCCCGCCTGGTGACCGGGGTGCTCCCGCTGGTCCGCCCGTACGCCGACCGGATCGCCGAGACGGCCGGCGCGGACCTCGCCCTGGCCCTGCTCGACGGCCGGTTGGACAGGTACGTCGCCCAGTTGTCCCGGGCGGTCGGGGACGGGGCGCAGGTGCCCGCGCCGCGTGCGGGACAATCGGTAACTGTGCCCGTACCTGACTCTGCTTCCAGCGACGGCGGACCCGCCGGCGCGGTCCGCCCGTCCCGTCTCGATCCGGCCGTCGCCGCCCGGCTGCGCCGCACCCCGGACGGCCTGGTCGCCGCGGTCGTGCGCCAGCACGACACCGGCGAGGTGCTGATGGTCGCCTGGATGGACGACGAGGCGCTGCACCGCACCCTCACCACCGGCCGGGCCACCTACTGGTCGCGCAGCCGCCAGGAGTACTGGGTCAAGGGGGCCACCTCCGGCCACCACCAGTACGTCCGCTCGGTGGCGCTGGACTGCGACGGCGACGCGCTGCTGGTCGGCGTGGACCAGGTCGGCGCGGCCTGCCACACCGGCGAGCGCACCTGCTTCTTCACCGAACTCCCGGTCACCACCCAGGGGGCCCGCTCATGACCGACGGTGCGCTCAGCCCGGATCTGCCGGCGTTCGTCGAGGCGGCGGCCCGGTGGCGGGTGGTGCCGGTGACCCGGCGGTTGCTTGCCGACGCGGAGACCCCGGTGGGGGTCTACCGCAAGCTGGCCGGCGGGCCGGGCACCTTCCTGCTGGAGTCCGCCGAGCAGGGTGTCGGCTCGGCCGGGATGGCCTGGTCGCGGTACTCGTTCATCGGGGTGCGCAGCAGCGCCACCCTGGTCGAGCGGGACGGTGTCGCGACGTGGACCGGCACCCCGCCGGCCGGCGTGCCGGTCTCCGGCGACCCGGTGCACGTGCTGCGGGAGACCGTCGCGGCGCTCGCCGGTGGCACCCCGGACCCGGCCGCCGGGCTGCCGCCGCTGACCGGCGGCATGGTGGGCTACCTGGGGTACGACCTGATCCGCCGGTTCGAGCGGCTGCCCGAGCTGACCGAGGACGACCTCGGAGTGCCGGAGCTGGGCATGATGCTCGCCACCGACCTGGTGGTGCTCGACCACTACGACGGCTCGGCGATCCTGGTCGCCAACGCGGTGCTGCCGCCGCTGGACGACCCGGACCGGGCGGCCCGGGTCACCGCCACCTACCACCACGCGGTGGGTCGGCTCGACGCGATGACCACCGCTCTGTCCCGACCGATTCCGCCCATGATCTCGACGGTGGGCCGACCGCCGGCCGGCGACGTGGTCAGCCGGACCGCCGAGGGTGGCTACCCGAAGGCGGTCGAGGCGGCGAAGGAGGCGATCCGGGCCGGCGAGTGCTTCCAGATCGTGCTGGCCCAGCGGTTCGAGCGGGTCACCGACGCCGACCCGCTGGACGTCTACCGGGTGCTGCGGACCACCAACCCGAGCCCCTACATGTACCTGCTGCGCTTCGACGGGTTCGACATCGTGGGCTCGTCCCCGGAGGCGCACCTCAAGGTCAACACCGACACCGACGGGCAGCGGCGGGCGATGCTGCACCCGATCGCCGGCACCCGGCCGCGCGGGGCCACCCCGGTCGCCGACGCCCGGCTCGCCACCGAGCTGCTGGCCGACCCGAAGGAGCGGGCCGAGCACGTGATGCTCGTCGACCTGGGCCGCAACGACCTGGGTCGGGTGTGCCGACCGGGCACCGTCCAGGTGCCGGAGTTCGCCACCATCGAGCGGTACAGCCACGTGATGCACATCGTCTCCACTGTGGTGGGCACCCTGCGCGACGACCGGACGGCCTTCGACGCGCTGGCCGCCACCTTCCCGGCCGGCACGCTGTCCGGGGCGCCGAAGGTCCGGGCCATGGAGATCATCGAGGAGTTGGAACCGGTCCGCCGGGGGCTCTACGGCGGCACCGTCGGCTATTTCGGGTTCGGCGGCGACCTCGACATGGCGATCGCGATCCGTACCGCGCTGATCCGCGACGGCCGGGCGTACGTGCAGGCCGGGGCGGGGGTGGTGGCCGATTCCGATCCGGCCGCCGAGGACCAGGAGACCCGGAACAAGGCTGCCGCCGTGTTGGCCGCCATCGCCGCCGCCGAGACCCTGCGGCCGGCCCGGTGAGCAGCACCGGGACCACCGCGACGACGGCCACCGACGGTGCGTCGACCGGGCGGCGCGAGCTGACGTACGCGGTGCTGCTCTGTCTGGTGGGCGCGGGCCTGGCCTGCTGGGCGGCGACCCGCACCTGGTCGGTGGAGGTGCTCGCCCGGGGCGCGTTGCCGCCGTCGCGGCAGGGCCGCTCCGGGGCGGACCTGCTGCCCTGGCTCTCCGCGTTGGCGCTTGTCGCGCTGGCCGGTGGGGGTGCGGTGCTGGCCACCCGGGGGCGGATCCGTCGGCTGCTGGGTGGCCTGGTCACCCTGCTCGGTCTGGCGGTGGCCCTCGGCGGCGGCTACGGGCTGGTCGCCGACCTGGGTGCCGAGGCCCACCGGCAGTGGCCCGCGCTCTGTCTGCTCGGGGGGCTGGTGGCGGTCGGCGGCGGGCTGCTCACCGCGCGGCGCGGCGGGCGCTGGCCGGCGATGGGTGCCCGCTACGAGCGGACGGTCCGCGCCGGCACGCCGGACCGGCCCGACGGGCGGCCGGCCGCCGACCGGGGCAACCGGGAGGCGTGGGACGCGCTCGACCGGGGTGAGGATCCGACGGTCAGCTGACCGGCTGCGCCGCGCGGGCCGGTTGCCGCCGGTCCCGGGCGGTGTGCCGGGCCTGGGTCACCTGCCGGGCCGCGGCCCGGGTGGCGGCCAGTTCGGCGACCAGCCGGTCCAGTTCGGCGCGCTGGTCGGCGCGGGCCCGGTCGGCGCAGACCGCCTCCCAGGCGTTGCCCCGGGCGGTCCGCACCCGGCCCTCGCCCGCCACGACACGTTCGAGGGTGTGCACCACCTCGACCGCCAGCGAGGCGACGGTCCGGGAGATGGTGGTGAGTCCGATGCCGGCGTTCGGCTCCGCAGTGCTCATGGTCACCCCGCACGATGAGATCCGATGATGGGCAGGCGCGTCGTCGAGTCTGCCCGAAACCGATGCTGCCGGGTTGACGTTTCGCCCGGGTGACGGGCAGGTCAACGGCCCCCACCAGCGCCGCAGGGTCGTCCTTGACCTTGGTCACAGGTCGCCGGGACCGGGCCGAGCTGCGCGGTGGACCGGATCGTGATCTCATATCGTATGGGCATCGATCGATGGTCCGGAGGACTCCTGAGGACGGATGTCGATGACACCGACCGGCAGGTCCGGTGGCGCTGCGTGACATTCCGTTCACCGGAGGTCCGGCATCATGCCACAGCCCATCTCGTGAGGAGCGCCATACCCCCGGCGCATGTCGCCAGGTGGCGCCCCCTAGCATCGGCCCATGACACCCGGAGAGGGGAGTCCGTTGGTGACTGCTGAGCATGCGCACGCGGAGGGGGACGGGGCCGGTTCGGCGGCGTCCGGAAGCGTGCTCGACGAGATCCTGGCCGGCGTCCGCGAGGACGTGGCGCGACGGCAGGAGCAGCTTCCGCTGGAGCGGCTGCGCGAGCTGGCCGCCGCCGCGCCGCCGCCGTTGGACGCCTATGCGGCCCTGCGTAAACCCGGGGTGGCGGTGATCGCCGAGGTGAAGCGCTCGTCGCCGAGCCGGGGCCGGCTCGCCGAGATCGCCGATCCGGCCGAGCTGGCCGGTGAGTACGCCTCCGGCGGTGCCCGCGCGATCAGCGTGCTGACCGAGGGCCGTTGGTTCGGCGGCTCGCTCGACGATCTGGCCGCGGTCCGTGCCGCCGTCAAGGTGCCGGTCCTGCGCAAGGACTTCGTGGTCTCCAGCTACCAGGTGCACGAGGCCCGGGCGCACGGGGCCGACCTGGTGCTGCTGATCGTCGCCGCGCTGGAGCAGAACGCCCTCGTCGGTCTGCTGGAGCGGATCGAGTCGCTCGGCATGTGCGCGCTTGTCGAGGTGCACACCGAGGAGGAGGCCGACCGGGCCCTGGAGGCCGGCGCGCAGGTGATCGGGGTCAACGCCCGTGACCTGCGTACCCTTCAGGTCGACCGGTCGGTGTTCGAGCGGATCGCCCCCGGCCTGCCGAGCAGCGTCGTCAAGATCGCCGAGTCCGGCGTGCGGGGCCCGCACGACCTGATCCGGTACGCCTCGGCCGGCGCCGACGCCGTCCTGGTGGGCGAGGGCCTGGTCACCCAGAAGAGCCCCCGTGAGGCGGTCGCCGAGCTGGTCAACGCCGGGAACCACCCGGCGACGCCCCGCCCGGCACGCTGACCCGACGGGCAGATCTGCGCAGCGAGAGGACATCGCGATGAGCGAACGCGAGCGATTCGTCACCGGCGACGCGACGGGGCGTCAGGTCACCGGCGACGCGACCGGGCGTCGGAGCGCGACCGGTCGGGGAGCGGCGGCATGAGCGCCGACGTGTCCACGCCGGGGCGGTTCCCCGACTCCGCCGGTCACTTCGGCCGGTTCGGTGGCCGCTTCGTCCCCGAGGCGCTCGTCGCCGCGCTCGACGAGCTGGACGCCGCGTACCGCAAGGCGATGACCGACGAGGAGTTCCGCGCCGAGTTCGACGCCCTGCTGCGGGACTACGCCGGCACCCCCTCGCTGCTGTACTCCGCCGAGCGGTTCTCTGCCAAGATCGGCGCCCGGGTGCTGCTCAAGCGGGAGGACCTCAACCACACCGGCGCGCACAAGGTGCGCAACGTGCTGGGCCAGGCGCTGCTCACCCGGCGGATGGGCAAGCGGCGGGTGATCGCCGAGACCGGCGCCGGCCAGCACGGCGTGGCCACCGCCACCGCCGCCGCCCTGTTCGACCTCGAGTGCGTGGTCTACATGGGCGAGGTGGACACCGAGCGGCAGGCGCTCAACGTGGCCCGGATGCGGATGCTCGGCGCCACCGTCGTCCCGGTGACCACCGGCTCGCGCACCCTCAAGGACGCGATGAACGAGGCGATGCGGGACTGGGTCGCCAACGTCGACGACACCCACTACCTGATCGGCACCGCCGCCGGCCCGCACCCGTTCCCGGAGATGGTCCGGGACTTCGTGCGCGGCATCGGCGACGAGGCCCGTCAGCAGTGCCTCGACCTGACCGGCGGGCTGCCCGACGCGGTGCTGGCCTGCGTCGGCGGCGGCTCCAACGCGCTGGGCATCTTCCACGCCTTCGTCCCCGACACCGGGGTGCGGCTGTACGGCTTCGAGGCCGGCGGCGAGGGTGTGGAGACCGGCCGGCACGCGGCCAGCATCACCGGCGGTAGTGCCGGGGTGCTGCACGGCACCCGCACGTACGTGCTCCAGAACGCCGACGGCCAGACCATCGAGTCGCACTCCATCTCGGCCGGGCTGGACTACCCAGGGGTCGGCCCGGAGCACGCCTGGCTGCACGACAGCGGCCGGGCGAACTACCTGCCGGTGACCGACCGGGAGGCGATGGCCGCGTTCGAGCTGCTCTGCCGTACCGAGGGGATCATCCCGGCGATCGAGAGCGCGCACGCGCTGGCCGGCGCGGTGACTGTCGCCCCGCGGCTCGCCGCCGAGCTGGGCCGCGAGCCGCTCCTGGTGGTCAACCTCTCCGGTCGCGGCGACAAGGACGTGCACACCGCCGGCGAGTACTTCGGCATCCTCGACAAGGAGCAGTGAGATCGTGAGCCGGATCGGGGTGGCCTTCGACAAGGCCCGTGCCGACGGGCGGGCCGTGCTGGTCGGCTGCATGCCGGCCGGGTTCCCCACCGTCGAGGGCAGCATCGCCGCGATGACCGCCATGGTCGAGGCCGGGGTGGACGTCATCGAGATGGAGATCCCCTACTCCGACCCGGTGATGGACGGCCCGGTGATCCAGAAGGCCAGCGACATCGCCCTGGCCGGCGGCGTCCGCACCGCCGACGCGCTGCGCATCGTCGAGGCGGTCGCGGCAGCCGGTGCGCCGGTGGTCACCATGACCTACTGGAACCCGATCGAGCAGTACGGGGTGGACGCCTTCGCCCGGGACCTGGCCGCCGCCGGGGGCACCGGCCTGATCACCCCCGACCTGATCCCCGAGGAGGCCGGCGAGTGGCTGGCCGCCTCCGAGGCGTACGGACTGGACCGGACGTTCCTGGTCTCCCCGTCGTCCACCGACGCCCGGTTGCGGATGACCGTGGAACACTGCCGGGGCTTCGTCTACGCCACCGCCATCATGGGGGTCACCGGCGCCCGGTCGCAGACCTCGGACGCCGCGCCGGTGCTGGTCTCCCGGCTGCGGGAGGTCACCGAGCTGCCCGTCGGGGTGGGGCTCGGGGTCGGCACGGGTGCGCAGGCGGCCACCGTCGCCGGGTACGCCGACGGGGTGATCGTGGGCAGCGCGCTGATCCGCTGCCTGCTGGACGCACCGGATCTCGACACCGGCCTGACCGCCCTGCGGGCGCTCTCCGCCGACCTCGCCGAGGGCGTCCGGGCGGGCGGGTCGCGGGTCTGACCGGACCGGGGTGCCACCGTGGGGCTGCGCAGCGGTAGCCTGTGCACCCGTGACCCTCGTCTCGATGACGCCCCTGGCGGCGCTGCCCAGCCCGACGACCGCCGTCTGGCAGCTCGGGCCGGTCCCCATCCGGGCGTACGCCCTCTGCATCGTGGCCGGCATCGTGCTCGCCTGCCTGGTGACCGACTACCGGCTCCGCCGGCGCGGCGTGGCCCCCGGCGCGGTGCTCGACATCGCGGTCTGGGCCGTCCCGACCGGCATCATCGGCGCCCGGATCTACCACGTGATCACCTCGCCCGAGAAGTACTTCGGCACCGGTGGCGACCCGTGGAAGGCGTTCGCCATCTGGGAGGGGGGTCTCGGTATCTGGGGCGCCGTCGCCGGTGGCGCGGTCGGCGCCTGGATCGCCGCCCGGCAGCTCGGCATCCCGCTGTCGGTGGTGGCCGACGCCCTGGCCCCGGGCCTGCCGCTGGCCCAGGCGGTGGGCCGGTTCGGCAACTGGTTCAACAACGAGCTGTACGGCGGCCGGACCAGCCTGCCGTGGGGCCTGGAGATCCACCGGATGGACCCGGACAATCCCGGGCACGCACTGCGCGACGACGCCAACCAACCCATCCTGGAGCCCGGCCTCTACCACCCGACGTTCGCCTACGAGGCGCTGTGGAACCTCGGCGTCGCCGGTCTGGTGTTCGCCGTTGACCGCCGGTTCAAGCTGGGCCGTGGCCGGGCCTTCGCGCTCTACGTGATGGGGTACACCGCCGGCCGGTTCTGGATCGAGCTGATGCGCAGCGACGAGGCGAACCGCATTCTCGGCGTACGCCTCAACGTGTGGACGGCCGGTCTGGTCTTCGTCGGCGCGTTGATCTACTTCCTGCGGGTCCGTGGCCCCCGCGACTATCTGATCCCGATCGACGCCCCGACGGCCCCGGCCCCGGTGACCGGTGGCGACGTCTCCCAGGTCGATCTGTCCCGGACCGGAAAGGGGTCCCCGACGGCCGCCGCCCCGGTGGGCTACCAGGTGGTCGACGAGGAACAGTTCACCGCGTACCGGGAGACCGGGGTGCGACCCGACGAACCCGCCGCCGACGACGTGCCGGCGACCGGCGACGAGGTCGCGCAGCCGGCCCCGGACGCCGCCGACCAGGCCCCGGCGACCGCCGACGCGGCCCCGGCGACCGGTGACCAGGCCCCGGCGACCGCCGACCAGGCCCCGGCGACCGGTGACCGGGCCGCAGGCCCCGGTGACCGACCCGCCGCCACCGACGACGGCACGCCCGCCGGGGCGGGCGGCAACCGGTCCGCCGACCGGGACAGCTGAGCGGGCGCGGCGTGCGCAGCGCGGTGGTGGTCGGCGCCGGGCTCGGCGGGCTGGCGGTGGCCGGCGCGCTGGCCCGCTCCGGATGGCAGGTCACCCTGCTGGAACGCGCCGACCGGGTGCGCCCGGAGCCCACCGCCGTGGTGCTCTGGCCCAACGGGGTACGCGCGTTGCAGGTGCTCGGCCTCGGTGCCGGCCTGGACGCCATCGCCACCCCGCTGCCCGACGGCGGCATCCGTCGCCCCGACGGTCACTGGCTGGTGCAGCCCCGACCCACCCCGGCCGACCGGATGCCGGTGGTGGTGCACCGGGAGGATCTGCACGACGCCCTGATCGCCGGCCTCGGTGACCGGGTCGAGCTGCGGACCGGGGTCGCGGTGGACGACGTCCGGGCGGATGCCGGCGAGCGGCCCGGGGTGGGGCTGGACGGGCAGTTCGTCGAGGCGGACCTGGTGGTCGCCGCCGACGGCACGGACAGCGTGCTGCGCCGTCAGCTCGCTCCCGAGGCCGCCGTGGTCAGCTCCGGCTGCGCCGCCTGGCGGGCGGTGATCCCCTGGTACCGGGCGCCCCTGCCGGCCGACCAGCCGGTCGGTGGCGAGGTGCTGGGTGCCGGCTACCGCTTCGTGGCCGCCTCACTCGGCGAGCGTGGTTCCTCCGGCGCGTCCCGCCGGGGTGGCATCTACTGGGTGGCCACCGCCGCCGGAGCTCCCCGACCGGAGCCGGCAGAGACCCAGCTCACCCTGCTCAAACGCTGGTACGACGGTTGGCCCGCGCCGATCGGGGAGCTGTTGGCGGCCACCGATCCCGCCGACCTGGTGCAGCAGGAGGTCCGCGAACTGCGCCCGCTGCCCCGGTCGTACGGCTTCCCGGCCGGGCCGGGCGGGGTGGTGCTGCTCGGTGACGCCGCCCTACGAGGTGCAGTTCCTCCTCGACGCCCCGCACGAGGCGGTGACCCGGATGCGCGCCGAACTGGCCACGCTTGGCGACTCGCTGGTGGTGGTCGGGGACGGCGGCTCACCCGCCGAGTCCACCAC
>NZ_JBTMMT010000113.1:0-12149 GCF_055517075.1 Micromonospora sp. DSM 43699 | reverse complement strand
GGTGGGTTCAGGGGGTCAGGAGGTGGGGGAGGATCTTGGTGGCGTGGTCGATGGCGGCGTCGTCGACGTCGAGGTGGGTGACCAGGCGGGCGGTACGCGGGCCGAGCACCGACAGCAGCACCCCCTCCGCGCGGGCGGCGGTCGCCAGGGCACGGGCGTCGAGCCGGTGCCCGGTCAGGTCCAGCGGGACGATGTTCGTACGCACCGGCCCGGCCAGCACCCCGGACGGGGCGATGGCCTCGGCGAGCCGGGCGGCGCGGGCGTGGTCGTCGGCGAGCCGGTCGAGGTGGTGGGTCAGGGCGTACCGGCCGGCGGCGGCGAGCACCCCGACCTGCCGCATCCCGCCACCCATCCGCTTACGCAGGACGCGGGCCCGGGTGATCTGCTCGGCGCTGCCGACGACCAGCGAGCCGACCGGTGCGCCGAGGCCCTTGGAGAGGCAGACCGACAGGGTGTCGAAGAGCGCGCCGTACTCGTGCAGCGGCACACCGTCGGCGACGTGCGCGTGCCAGATCCGGGCGCCGTCGCAGTGCAGGGCGAGGCCGGCGGCGTCGGCGACCCGGCGCAGTTCCCGCAGGGTCGCCAGCGGGATGACCCCGCCACCGCCACGGTTGTGGGTCTGCTCGACGGCGATCGCCCGGGTCGGCACCGCGAAGTAACCGTCCGGCCGGATCATCCCGGCCACCACGTCCGGGTCGACGGCCGCGCCGAGGGCCGGCCAGGTCCGCGAGGAGATCGCGCCGTACGCCGCCGCCGCGCCGACCTCGTACGTCACCACGTGCGCGTCGGCGTCGCAGAGCAGTTCGTCGCCGGGTGGGACGACCAGTTGCAGGGCGATCTGGTTGGCCATCGAGCCGGTCGGGGCGAAGAGGGCCGCCTCGTGCCCGAAGAGCGCGGCGACCTCGGCCTCCAACGCGTTGACCGTCGGGTCCTCGCCGTAGACGTCGTCACCGACCTCGGCGGCGGCCATCGCCGCCCGCATCCCGGCGGTCGGCCGGGTCACCGTGTCGGAGCGCAGGTCCACCACCGGGCCCGGGTCGCCGAGGTGCCCACCCTCCCGTCGGTCGGCAGGCGCCGTGCCCCGCCCTCCCGTCGGGTCACCGGCCGGGCCGCTCGGGCGGTCAGCCACGCAGCATCTCCGCCACCAGGAAGGCCAGTTCCAGCGACTGTTGGGTGTTCAGCCGCGGGTCACAGGCGGTCTCGTACCGGCCGGGCAGGTCGAGGTCCTCGATGCCCTGGGCGCCGCCGAGGCACTCGGTGACGTCCTCGCCGGTCAGCTCGACGTGGATGCCCCCGGGGTGGGTCTCCAGACCCCGGTGCACCTCGAAGTAGCCGAGCACCTCGTCGACGATCCGGTCGAAGTGCCGGGTCTTGTAGCCGTTGGAGGACTCGTGGGTGTTGCCGTGCATCGGGTCGCACTGCCACACCACCTTCGCCCCGGCCGCGGTGACCTTGGCGACGATCGGCGGCAGCGCGTCACGGACCTTGTGGTTGCCCATCCGGCTGATCAGGGTGAGCCGGCCCGGGATGTTCTCCGGGTTGAGCTTCTCGCACAGCTCGATCGCCTCGTCCGGGCTGGTGGTCGGGCCGAGCTTCACGCCGATCGGGTTGGCGATCCGGGAGATGTAGTCGATGTGCGCGCCGTCGAGCTGCCTGGTCCGTTCGCCGATCCAGAGGAAGTGCCCGGACAGCCCGTACGCCCGGCGGTCGGAGACCCGGGTGAGCGCCCGGTCGTACTCCAGGGCCAGCGCCTCGTGCGAGCAGTAGAGGGTGACCGTACGCAGCGCGTCGTCCTCGGTCATCCCGCAGGCCCGGATGAACGCGATGGCCCGGTCGATCTCCCGGGCGATCGCCTCGTAGCGCTCCCCCGCCGGGGAGTTCTTCACGAAGCCCTTGTTCCAGTCGTGCACCGCGTGCAGGTCGGCCAGCCCACCCGCCAGGTAGGCGCGGAGCATGTTCATCGCGGCGGCCGAGTTCGCGTACGCCCGGATCATGCGCTGCGGGTCGGCGACCCGGGCGGTCGGGTCGGCCTCCAGCGCGTTGATCATGTCGCCCCGGTAGGCCGGCAGGCCCCGGGCATCGGTGGGCAGCGACCGGGGCTTGGTGTACTGGCCGGCGACCCGGGCCACCTTGACCACCGGCAGGGACGCGCCGTAGGTGAGCACGATCGCCATCTGGAGCAGGGTGCGGGCGTTGGCCAGCAGGTGGCTCTCGGTGTTGTCGGCGAAGGTCTCGGCGCAGTCACCACCCTGGAGCAGGAACGCCTTGCCCTCGCAGACCAGGGCGAGCTTGCGGCGGAGCTGGTCGACCTCGTAGGGGGCGACCACCGAGGGCACGGTGTCGAGCACCTTGCACACCTCGGCGACCTGGGCCGGGTCGGACCACGGCGGGATCTGCTGACGGGGCAGCTCACGCCACCTGTCGAGACCGAGGGCGGCGTCCTCGGCCGAGTCGACGGTGGGGCGGCTGGTCTGCAGCCCGGGGCTGCTCACGGCGGGGTAGCTCAGCTGATGCCACTCATGGCGCATGAGGGAAAGCGTACGGCGACGGTCCGAGTGCTGCGGCGGCGAGGGGCGCGGTTCCGGCAGTTGGGAGCTCAGGGGGTGACCGACGGCTCCGGGGTGTGCCCACCGGGCTCCTCGCCCGCGATGCACCAGTCCGCGCCGTCCCTGGTGACGGTGAACAGCAGCGGTCGGGTGGCCTTCTTCGCCCCCACCGAAACGGTCACCGTGGTGCTGACCTCCTGACCCCGGGTGCCGGTCCGGATGTCGGTGATCGTCGCATCGGGCACCTGGAAGTGGTCGGCGAAGTCGCCGTTCGGCCCGGTCGCGGCGGCGTCGAAACCCGCCTGCATCGTCGCGCAGAGCTGGTTACGGCCGGCGGCCGGGTCCTTGGCCGCCATCGCGTCGAGGTACGCCTGGACCCGCTCGCGGGCCTTGGCGGACGCCTCCTGGGCGGGTGCCCGCTCGGGCTGACCGTCGGCCTCCCCGTCCCCACCCAGACCGCAGCCGAGCAGGGCGAACGGCAGCAGGACCAGCGGTACGACGCCGGCGGTGCGGAACCTCGATCCCATGCGTCCTCCCCCGGGTGCGGATGTCGACCGGTTGCCGAGCGGCGAGTGTGTCACACCGCACCGGCCAGGTGGCAACCCGTCACGGCCGCGGCGGCCCTGTCGCGTCGCCCTCCCGCCTGCCGGTGACTGCGATCCTGTGGTTACCGTAACGACCTCGACCGATGGGAGGTGGCGGTCATCCTCGCCGTGGCGTCGATCGACACCGCCGGGTTTCCGCCGGCCGACCGGTTCGCCTTCTGGCAGGACCTGGTCGCCCGGGAGTCGGCGGCGGCCCGGATCAGCAGCGACCACGCGGCCGACTTCCCCGCCGCGGCCCGGGTCGTCGAGCTGGGGGTGGTCCGGCTCGGCGTCTGGCGGTACCCGTCGCTGGAGATGCGCCGCACACACCCGCTGATCCGCAGCACCGACCCGGAGTTGTACCAGCTCGCCCTGCCGCTGTCCGGGCACGGCAGGGCGTTCCAGGGGCGACGGGACGGGCCACTCGACCCGTCCGGGTTCACCCTGGTCGACACGGTCCGGCCGCACGGCTCCGCGCACCGACCGGACGCCGCCGACAGGTCGGGGCCGTTGCAGACGGTGACCGCGCTGGTGCCGCACGGGGCGCTGCACCTGCCGGCCGGCCGGGTCGAGGAACTGCTTGCCGTACGGATCCCGGCCGGCACCGGGATGGGCGTGCTGCTGGCCCAGTTCCTGCGGCAGGTCGTCGAGCATCCCGAGCAGTACGCCCCGACCGACGCGCCCCGACTGGACCGGATCGCCCTGGACCTGATCACCGGCACCCTGGCCGGACGCCTCGACCTGACCGCGACGCTGCCGACCGAGGTACGGGCGACCGGCCTGCGGGCCCGGATCGAGGCGTTCGTCTCCCGACACCTCGACGACCCCGAGCTGACCCCGGCCGCGGTGGCCGAGGCGCACCACCTGTCGCTACGGTCCCTGCACCGGCTCTTCGAGCCCTCCGGCAGCACCGTGGCGGCCCTGATCCGGACCCGTCGGCTGGAACGGTGCCACCGGGACCTCGCCGACCCGGCCCTGGCCCATCTGGGCATACACGAGATCGCCGTCCGGTGCGGATTCCGTGACCGGGCCCACTTCAGCCGCGCGTTCCGGGCTGACTTCGGCCTCTCCCCCCGCGAGCACCGGGCCCGGTCGGCCGGACGCTGACCTGCCCGGACATTGCGGGCGGGGAGGGACCGGTGTGGTCCCTCCCCGCCCGTGTGGGTGGTGCGTCGGCGCTCGGCTCAGCCGAGGCCGCCCTTGATGGCGCCGATCAGCTCACCGTTGCCGGTGTCACCGGAGAGCTCCCAGAAGAAGGCGCCACCGAGGCCCTGGTTCTTCGCGTAGGTCATCTTGCCGCCGATGGTGGCCGGCGTGTCGTAGCTCCACCAGTTGCTGCCGCACTTGGCGTACGCCGTCCCGGCGATGATGCTGGTGGCCGGGCAGGTGTTCTTGAGGACCTTGTAGTCCTCGATGCCCGCTTCGTAGGTGCCGGGGGCGGCGCCGGTGGCGGTGCCGCCCGGGGCGGCCTGGGTCACCCCGGTCCAGCCCCGACCATAGAAGCCGATGCCGAGCAACAGCTTGTTGGCCGGCACCCCCTTGGACTTGAGCTTCTGGATCGCCGCGTCGGAGTTGAAGCCCTGCTGCGGAATCCCGGTGTACGAGGTGAGCGGCGAGTGCGGGGCGGTGGGTCCCTGGGCGTTGAACGCGCCGAAGTAGTCGTAGGTCATCGGCATCAGCCAGTTGAGGTTGCCCACCGCACCGGCGTAGTCGGTGGCGTCGATCTTGCCGCCGTTGCTGCCGTCGGCGGTGATCGCGGCGGTGACCAGGGCGGACGAGCCGAACCTGGTACGCAGCGCGCCGATCACGTTCTTGAAGGCGTTCGGGCCGCTGCTGTCACAGCTCAGACCGCAGGCGTTGGGGTACTCCCAGTCGATGTCGATGCCGTCGAAGACGTCCGCCCAGCGCGGGTCCTCGACCAGGTTGTAGCAGCTGTCGGCGAACGCGGCCGGGTTCTGCGCGGCCTGGGTGAAGCCGCCCGACCAGGTCCAACCGCCGAAGGACCAGATCACCTTCAGGTGCGGGTACATCTTCTTGAGCTTGCGCAGCTGGTTGAAGCTGCCACGCAGCGGCTGGTCCCAGGTGTCGGCGACGCCGTCCACGCTGTCCGCCGCGGTGTACGCCTTGTCGTAGTCGGCGTAGCTGTCCCCGATCGTGCACCGGCCGCCTGTGGTGTTGCCGAAGGCGTACAGGATGTGGGTGAGCTTGGCGGCGGAGCCGCTGGTGGCGATGTTCTTGACGTGGTAGTTGCGGCCGTAGACGCCCCACTCGGCGAAGTAGCCGACGACCTTCTTGTCCCCGCTGGGCGGGGTGGTGGGCGGCGGGGTCGTCGCCGGCGGGGTGGTCGGCGGTGCCGTAGTCGGCGGTGCCGTGGTGGGCGGGGTCGTCGTGGGCGGGGTCGTCGTGGGCGGCGCGGTCGTCGGCGGCTTCGTGGTGGTGGGCGGGGTGCCCCCGCCGCACGACGCGCCGTTGATCGTGCAGTTCAGCGGCGCCTTGTACGGCCCGGTGCCGTTGTAGCCCCAGCTGAAGCTGGCTCCCGGGCCGAGCGGCCCGGCCCAGCTCTTCTTCACCGCCACGTAGTGATTGCCGCTGCTGGTGACGTCGGCGTCCCAGAAGCTGCTGATGGTGGTGCCGGCCGGCAGGTCGAACTCGATCCGCCAGGTGCTGACGCTGGCGCTGGAGCCGTTGGCGACGGTGACCCGGCCCTCGTGGCCGGTCCCCCAGTCCTGGGCCGAGGCGAATGTCGCGGTGACGCTTCCGGCGCCGAACGCCGAGGTCACCGGTACCGCCGCAACGGTCAGCGCGACGACCGCGCCAGCCCAGAGGGCGCGGCGGAGGGATCTCTTCATGGGGCGCCTCCTCAAACAGTTAGGAAACTTTCCAGATCGGTTGGGGAGACGCTACTCACACCGTCATCACTTCGTCAAGATGCGCATCCGTCGATTCGCTGCCCGGGGTGAGCAGGGCGGTTCGGGCGGTTCGGGGTCGGGGTGGCCCGGGTGGCGCGCACGGGCGCGTAGCCTCGCGGCATGACCGTCTTCGACATCGAGATCGACGCGCTGACCGGCGGATCCGCCGACCTGGCCGGTTACCGGGGCCGGGCGCTGCTGGTCGTCAACGTGGCCTCCCGCTGCGGCCTCACCCCGCAGTACGCCGCCCTCCAGGAGCTGTCCACCGGGTATGCCGACCGGGGTCTGGTGGTGCTCGGCGTGCCGTGCAACCAGTTCGCCGGGCAGGAACCCGGCACGGCCGCCGCGATCGACGAGTTCTGCCAGGTCAACTACGGGGTCACCTTCCCGCTGACCGAGAAGGTCGACGTCAACGGCCCGGCCCGGCACCCGCTCTACGCGGCACTTGTCGACACCCCCGACGCCGAGGGACACACCGGGGACGTCCGGTGGAACTTCGAGAAGTTCCTGGTCGCCCCGGACGGCACGGTCGCCGGCCGGTTCGCACCGACGGTCACCCCGGACTCGGCCGAGCTGCGCACCGCGATCGACAAGGTCCTGCCAGCCTGAGAGCCAGGACGCGGGAGTAGGTCACCCGACCCTCAGCCCGCCCGGCGCGCAACCACCGTCAGGAAACACTGGCACCCGATACCCACCGATGTCTCCTCGGGCCCTTTCGAGCTGATGACGTTAGCGAGTCACCCCTCCGACAGGGATCGTGAGTCGCTAACGTCATCAGCTCCAAAGCACCCGGACAGGCATACCGGCCTCGCCGTGTACCAGCCGGCCGCGTCCCCCCGAAGCGCCCGACCGGCGCAAGAAAGCCGACCAACGCTAAGGGGCCGACCGGCGGGAACCGGCCGACCGGCGGGAACCGGCCGACCGGCGGGAACCGGCCGACCGGCGGGAACCGGCCGACCGGCGGGAACCGGCCGACCGGCGGGAACCGGCCGACCGGCGGGAACCGGCCGACCGGCGGGAATCGGCCGACCGGCGGGAATCGGCCGACCGGCGGGAAGAGCCCCAGGGGAAAGGCCGACCGGGAGGAAGAAGCGGACCAGCGGAGAGAAGGCGACCCCGCCCTGGCCCGACGGTCCCCGATCAGGCCAGGGCCGCGCCGACCCGGGGACAGGTCGACACGGCCATGGGGCACCGGACCAGCCCGCCACGAACCAGCCCGCTGCGGATCAGCCCGCTGCGGAACGGAAGACCGGGTAGTAGCCGCCGGACTGACCGGCCGCCGTCGGGTGGTAGGACACGCCGATGTTGACGAAGTTCAGCGCGTGCAGCCACTTCTCGCCGTAGCTGCACAGTTGGTGACCGACGAAGATGGACCGGACGTCGGCGAAGGTGAAGCCGGCCGAGGTGGCGGCGGTGCGGGTGATGTCGTCCACCAGGTTGATGCCCTCGTTGATCTTCGTGCGGGAGGTCGCGGTGAGCCCCACGCAGACCGTGCCGAGCTGGTAGAAGACCGGGTAGCCGACGACCACCACCCGGGCCGACGGCGCGCGGGACCTGATCCCGTTGTAGACGGCCGCCAGCTTGGCGGGCAGCTCCGCGCGGGCCTTGTTCTCGGCGGCCTGCACGGCCGCGACGCACTGGGCCTCCCCCTGGAGCACGCAGGTCGTCATGATCGACGAGAAGCCGACGTCGTTGCCGCCGATGGTGACGCTGACCAGGGTGGTGGTCGAGGTCAGTGCGGAGAGCTGATTGTTGACCACGTCCGTGGTGGTGGCCCCGGAGCAGGCGACCGACTTGTACGAGGCGGGCTTGACGGTGGTGTTGTACAGCGCCGGGTAGGCGTTGGTGCTGCGCTGGCAGGCGCCGCTCTCGGAGGTGTAACTGTCGGCACCGACGCCGGAGGCGTAGGAGTCACCGAGGGCCACGTAACGGTCGGTGGGGGCCGCCTGGGCGGGCACCGCCACGCCGAGGGTCACGCCGATGGATGCCGCGAGACTCACGGCAAGGGACACGAGACGGGATCTCCGCACGTCGCACTCCTGGGGGCTGGAAGTGGTGGTGTGAGATAGATATCACTCGATGAAGAGTTTGGGAAGGCCATCGATATGGAACAGGGGTCGTCAGGGGGTCTGCGACCCGTCCGTCGACGACCACTGCCCGGCCAGCACCGCCCAGATCTCGACGTCGACCCGGCCCGCCGGACCCGGTGCGACCTCGCGCAGGGTGCCCTCGTGCCGCATCCCGAGCCGGCGGGCCACCGCGGCGCTACGGACGTTGCCGACGCTGGTCCGCCATTCGACCCGGTGGATGCCGCGTTCCCGGATCGCCCAGTCCACGATCCGGGTCGCCGCCCGGGTCACCAGGCCCCGCCCCTCGGCGGCCGGTTCCAGCCAGCAACCCGCCTCGGCTAGCCCGGACGCCGTGTCGAAGGACACGAACATCACCCCGCCGACCAGGGTGCCGTCGGCCCAGATCCCCCAGATGCCACCGGCGTCGGCCGCCCACTTCTCGGCGTACCGGCGCAGCACCCGGCGGGCCGAGTCCAGGTCGGTGGCCACGAAGGACGCCCCGACCCAGGGGGCGATGTGCTCGCGGGCCCGGTCCAGATGGGTCAGGAACTCCTGCGCGTGCCACGGCGAGAGCGGGCGCAGCTCGGCGTCCCCGGTCAGCGGCAGCGCGAACACCGGTCAGCCCCTCCTGCTCGACACCGGCAGGCTCAACCGCAGCGTCGGCAAGGAGGTGGGCACGAAGCCCAGCGACCGGTAGAGCGGTTCGCCCGCAGCCGAGGCCCGCAGGTCGACCTTGCCGACCCCGCGCTGCCGGTACCAGTCCAGCAGCGCCTCCAGGCAGGCCCGGGAGTAGCCGCGCCGGCGGTGCGCCGGCTCGGTGACCACGTTGAAGACGTACCCGGTCAGGCCGTCGGGGTTGCCGGGGCCGCCGAGGCGCTGCTCGATGGTCCCGGTCGCGCAGGCCGCCAGCACACCCGGCCGGCGCGGGTCGTCGACCACGAAGACCGCCATCAGGTCGGCCGGTTCGGCCAGCCGCCGGTGCAGCACCTCCCGGGCGGCCTGCTGCCAGGGGCCCGGCGCGGGAGCCATCGCGTCGATGTCGGCCAGCATCACCCCACGCAGGCGGACGATCTCGCCGGCGTCGGCCACCACGGCGCGTCGAACGTTGATCACGAACGGACGGTACCGGATACTCCGCACGGGACACCCGCCGAGACACGCTGATCGGAAACGGTGGGACACGGAGTTGTCCGACTTGCCATCCAGTCCCGCTCACGGGACGCTGTGGGTCGGCACCGACACCAGATTGGCACCGACACACCACCTCGGAGGCGAGATGCCCCAGCTCCGTACCGCGCCGCGCCGGCTGCTCGCCGCCACCGGCACCCTCCTGCTCGGCACCGCATCGGCCGCCATCGGCGTCGCGCCCGCCACCGCGGCGACCGGCGACGTCGGTTACGTCCGGCTCGCCCACCTCTCCCCCGACACCCCGGCCGTGGACGTCTACCTCTCCGCCCCCGGCAACGGGGCGCCACAGGTCTTCCCCGCCGTCGGCTACGGCGTCGTCTCCCGCTACCTGCCCCTGGCCGCCGGCCGGTACGCGGTGGCGATGCGGCAGGCCGGCGCACCGGCCAGCGAGCCGCCGGTGCTCACCACCGAGGTGGCGGTCGACGCGGGTGAGGCGTACACGGTGGCCGGGGTGGGTCGTTACGCCGACCTCGGCCTGCGGGTCCTCGCCGACGACCTCAGCGCCCCGGCAGCCGGGCAGGCGAAGGTGCGGGTCGTCCAGGCCTCCGTGCGGGCCCCGGTGGTCGACGTGACGGCCGACGACGGCCCGACCGTCGCCGAGGCCGTCCGGTTCGCCACCACCACCGCCTACCGGCAGGTGGAGCCGGGCCGCTGGCGGCTGCGCCTCGGCGGTGGCAGCGGCCCGACCACCGACGCCGAGGTGACCCTCGCCGGTGGGCGGGTCTACTCGCTGCTGGTGCTCGACGGCAAGCGGGGCGGGCTCACCACCGAGCTGCGCGAGGACGCCCGCGACGGCGGGGTCGCCCCGGCCGGTGGCGTGCCGGCGGGTGCCGGCGGGCTGGCCGCAGGCGGGCTCGGGGCGTACCCGATGGTGGCCGGCGGGCTGCTCGCGGGGGCCGTGGTGGTGGGCACGACGGTGCTGGTGCGGCGTCGGCGGCGACCGGTCTGGTGACCAGGCCCGGCTTCGCGATCCGGCGGCACCGCGCCCGGCGGGGGTCGTCCGCCGCCCTGGTCGCGGTCGGCGCGGCGCTCTGCCTGGCCGCGGGCACCGGCGTCGGCCTGGCCACCGACACCCGCCTCGGCCTCACCACCGCCCCCGGCCCGGCCGCCACCCCCGGCCCAGACTCCGACGCCGGCCCAGACTCCGACGCCGGCCCGGCGGACGGCTCCGCCCGGCCGGTGGGCCCGGCCGGTGACTGGCGGCCCGGCTGCGCGGCCGGTTGCGCCACCGGTGCCGGCGCGCTGCGCGCCGTGCCTGCGCCACCCACCCGGGTACGCGTGGCGCGGATCGACGTCGACTCCACGCTCACCGCGCTCGGCCTGGACCGCGCCGGCACCCTGGTCCCACCGGCGGACTTCACCCGGGCCGGCTGGTACGGCGGCGGCCCGGCACCGGGCGACCCGGGGCCGGCGGTGATCGCCGGTCACCTGGACTCCCGACGTGGCCCGGCCGTCTTCGCCCGCCTCGGCGAGTTGCGCCCCGGCGACCGGATCGAGGTGTGGCGGGGCGCGCGCCGGGTGACGTTCCGGGTCACCGGCACGCTGCGTACCCCCAAGGACGCCTTCCCCACCGCCACCGTGTACGGCCCGACGCCCGGCCCCGAGCTGCGGCTGATCACCTGCGGTGGTGACTTCGACCGGCGGGTCGGGCACTACCGGGACAACGTGGTGGTCTTCGCCGTCGCCGACCCGCCGGCCGACCCCGTCCCCCGCTCCGCCGCCGACTGACCCCCAACCCGGGCGGCTAGGCTCCGGCGATGCGACTGACCAGCGTGGACGACGTCCTGGCCGCCGAGCGCCGGCTCGCCGGGCGGATCGTCCGGACCCCTCTGCTGCCCTGCCCGCAGCTCGGCGACGAGTTCGGACTGGACGTCGCGGTGAAGGCGGAGAATCTCCAGCACACCGGCAGCTTCAAGGTCCGGGGCGCGCTGAACGCGCTGCTCGCCCTGGCCGAACGGCAGGCGACCCCGGCCGGGCTGACCGCCTTCTCGGCCGGCAACCACGCCATGGCGGTGGCCTTCGCCGGTCGTACCTTCGGCCTGCCCACCGTCGTCTGCATGCCCCCGCACGCGGTGCCCACCAAGATCGAGGCGGTCCGCCGGTGGGGTGGCGAGGTGGTGCTCACCGACGACCTGCTCGCCACCTGTCAGACGATCACCGCCGAGCGCGGCTACCACCTGCTGCCGCCGTTCGACGACCCGGACGTCATCGCCGGTCAGGCCACCCTGGGCCGGGAACTGCTGGCCGACGGCCCACCGCCGGGCCTGGTACTGGTCCCGGTCGGCGGTGGCGGGCTGATCAGCGGGGTGGCAGCTGCCGTCCGGGCTGCTGCCCCGACGGCCCGGATCGTCGGCGTCGAGCCGGCCACCGCCAACGTCGTCGGCCACGCGCTGCGCACCGACGGCGACGGCCCGGCGACCCGACCGGTCTCGATGGCCGACGGGCTGGCCGCCCCGTTCGCCGGCCGGCTCACCCTGGCCCACGTCCGGGACCTGGTCGACGACATGGTGGAGGTCACCGAGGCGGACATCCGGGCCGCCTGGTGGGATCTGATGGCGGCCACCCGGCTGCTGCTCGAACCGGCGGCGGCGGTCACCCTCGCCGCGCTGCGCACCGGGCGGGTGACCGCCGCCCCGGGCGCCCGGACGATCCTGGTCCTCAGCGGCGGCAACGTCTCCCCCACCATGCTGGCCACCCTCGCCTGACCGCCCTGCCCCCACCCCCACCCATGGCCTGACCGACCCCGCCCTGACCGACCCCGCCCTGACCCGGCAGGGCTCCGACTGCGCGCGATCTTGGAGTTCTGGTGCCCGTTGCATCCCCATATCGCATGCTTTGCTCCCACCATAACTC
>NZ_JBTMMT010000112.1:0-12382 GCF_055517075.1 Micromonospora sp. DSM 43699 | reverse complement strand
GGGTGGGGGTGGGGGTGGGTCAGTGGCCTAGGAGGTGGGTGAAGGTGGTGGCGCGGCGGGCGGGGCGGCCGGTGCGGGTTTCGGCACCGTCTGCGGAGGACATCACCCGGAGGCCGGCGTTGATCGCCAGCCAGCGCAGTGGTTCCGGCTCCCAGCGGGGGGAGCGGTGGCCGACCCAGGGGAGGGCGGTCAGCTCCGACTCCACGCCCCGGATCAGGTCAGCCAGGGTACGGCCGGCGAGGTTGCTCGTCCCCACCCCGTCACCGACGTAGCCGCCGGCCCAGCCCAGCCCGGACGACCGGTCCAGCCCGACCGAGGCGGACCAGTCCCGGGCCACCCCCAGCGGGCCGCCCCACGCGTGGGCGACCGGCACGTGCGGCCCGAGCACCGGGAAGAGTTCGCCAAGCGTCCGACGCAGCGCGGCGAAGACCCGTGGCTCCCGGTCGTACCCGGGGGAGATCCGGGACCCGAAGTGGTATGGCGCACCGCGCCCGCCGAAGGCCAGCCGTCCGTCGGCGGTGCGCTGGCCGTACACGATGAGGTGCCGGTAGTCGGCGAAGGTCTCCCGACCGGCGAGCCCGATCCGCGCCCAGGTCGGCTCGGGCAGCGGCTCGGTGACCACCATCAGCGAGTAGACCGGGACGAGAGTCCGGCGGTGGCCGGGCAGCACCGGCGTGTACGCCTCGGTGGCCCGGACCACCACCGCCGCCCGTACCGTCCCGTGCGGGGTGACCGCCGCGCCGGGCCGGATCGCGGTGACCGGAGAACGCTCGTACAGCCGCACCCCGTGCCGTTGCACCGCGCGGGCCAGGCCACGGACCAGCTTCGCCGGGTGCACGGCGGCGCAGTGCGGGGTGTACGTGCCACCGCGTACCCCCTCGGCGGCGCACCGGGCGGCGGCCCCGGCGGCGTCGAGCAGGACCAGGTCGTCGGGGTCGAGCCCGTGCTCGCGGGCCTCGGCGACGGCGGCGCGGGCCCGTCCGAGCTGGACGTCGGTACGGGCCAGCAGCACCGTCCCGCCGTGCCGCCAGTCGCAGTCGATTCCCTCCACTGTGGCCACCCGGCCCACCTCGGCGACCGTGTCGTGCATGGCCCGCTGCATCGCCAGCGCCTGCGGCCGGCCGTGCCGACGGGCCAGCGCCGGCAGCGAGGTGGGCAACAGAGCCGAGCACCAGCCGCCGTTGCGCCCGGACGCGCCGTACCCGGCGATCTCCGCCTCCAGCACCACGATCCGCAACGTCGGATCGGCCACCGCGAGGTAGTACGCCGTCCACAGCCCGGTGTAGCCGGCACCGACGATCACCACGTCCGCGTCGGTGTCACCGGGCAGCGAGGGGCCGGGCGTCAACGGTTCGTCCATCGTGGACAGCCAGTGCGACAACTCCTGGTAGCGCATGGGGGCTCCGGGGGGACAGTGCCGGGCCGGTCGGCCTGCGAGCGACCGGTCCGGCCGGCGGGGTCGGCGACCGGTCCGGCCGGCGGAGGTGAGCCGGCTGGCCGGGCCGCAGGGGCTACAGGCGGGACCACGCCTCGGTGAGTACGGCGCGCAGGATCTGCTCCATCTCGTCGAACTGATCCTGCCCGGCGATCAGCGGCGGGGCGAGCTGGACCACCGGGTCGCCCCGGTCGTCGGCCCGGCAGTAGAGCCCGGCGGCGAACAGCGCCGACGACAGGAAGCCACGCAGCAACCGCTCCGACTCCGCCTCGTCGAAGGTCGCCCGGGTCGTCTTGTCCTTGACCAGCTCGATGCCGTAGAAGTAGCCGTCGCCCCGGACGTCGCCGACGATCGGCAGGTCGGTGAGCTTCTCCAGGGTGGACCGGAAGGCGTCCTCGTTGGCCCGGACGTGGCCGGTCAGGTCCTCCCGGGCGAACACCTCCAGGTTGGCCAGGGCCACCGCGCAGGAGACCGGATGGCCGCCGAAGGTCACCCCGTGGGCGAACATGCCGGTCTCGGTGAGGAACGGCTCCATCAGCCGGTCGCTGGCGATCATCGCGCCGAGCGGGGCGTAGCCGGAGGTGATGCCCTTGGCAGTGGTGATGATGTCGGGCTGGTAGCCGTACCGGGCGGCGCCGAAGTACTCGCCGAGCCGGCCCCAGGAGCAGATCACCTCGTCGGAGACGAGCAGTACGTCGTACGCGTCGCAGATCTCGCGTACCCGTTGGAAGTAGCCGGGCGGCGGTGGGAAGCAGCCGCCGGAGTTCTGCACCGGCTCCAGGAACACCGCCGCTACCGTGTCCGGCCCCTCCCGCTCGATGGCCCGGCGGATCTCGTCGGCGGCCCAGCGGCCGAACGCCTCGGGCGAGTCGCCGTGCTCGGGGGCCCGGTAGAAATTGGTGTTCGGCACCTTGATCCCGCCGGGCACCAAAGGCTCGAAGTCACTCTTGATGCCGGGCAGACCGGTGATCGACAGGGCACCCATCGAAGTGCCGTGATAGGCGAGGTAGCGGCTGACCACCTTGTGCTTGTTGGGCCTGCCGGTGCGCTTGAAGTAGGCACGGGCCAGCTTCCACGCCGTCTCGACGGCCTCCGAGCCGCCGGTGGTGAAGAAGACCCGGTTCAGGTCACCGGGCGTCAGCGAGGCGATCTTCTCGGCCAGCTCCACGGCCTTCGGGTGGGCGTACGACCAGAGCGGGAAGTACGCCAGCTCACCGGCCTGCTTCGCGGCGGCCTCGGCCAGCTCGGTACGCCCGTGCCCGGCGTTGACGACGAACAACCCGGCGAGCCCGTCCAGGTAGCGGCGGCCCTGCGCGTCCCAGACGTACGCGCCCTCGCCGCGCACGATGGTGGGCACCTCGCCGGCGGAGTAGCTGGCCATCCGGGTGAAGTGCATCCAGAGGTGGTCGGTGGCGTCGGCCATGTCAGCCCCATCGGGTCTCGGGCCGGGCAGCTGTGACACCGGCCGCTCTGCCCACGGTTATCCCACAGCCCGACCGCGAAATGCAAGCCCACTTCGCCTTCAAGGCGACGGATTCAGCGCGACTGCGGGTGGTTGGCAACGGAATCCGCACACGCTTTGCGACGGTGCGACCGACTCGACCTCCGCCGGCTCCATGATCGACTCAACGGCGTCCAGGTTGCGGTATCCCGGACACCGCAACCTCGGCCCACGGGAGTTGATCAAGCGAGCCTGCGGGCCGCGCATGGGGCCGTCCGGGGTGCGGGATGCCGCTACTCCGGCCTTCAGGGGTGGACGAAGAGAGCCTGCGGGCTGAACGGTGGCGTCCGGGGCGTGGGACGGCGCTACTCCGGCACCCCGGAGTGGTCCGGTGGGAAGGGGGTGACCGGGGTGGGGCATTTCCGGTGCACTTCCGGTGCACCTCGGGGGCTTTCGGAGAGGTCCCGGGCCAACACGCCGATGCCGGGCGGACATCGACACGCACTGTCGCTAGGGTGCGCCGGAGTGTGTTGATCGGGCGGGAGGAACTGCCGGTGAACGAGGTGCTTCGCGTAGCGATGGCCGAGCGCGGGGAGACGGTCGAGTCCCTCGCGCATCAGGTCGGTGTCGATCCGAAGACGGCCGGCCGGTGGCTCAGCGCCGGGCGGGTGCCGCATCCCCGGACCCGGGTCGCGGTGGCCGGGATTCTCGGTCGGGAACCGGCCGAACTCTGGCCCGAGCCCTACCGTCGCCGCGACCTGCCCTGGTTCCGCCCGTGGGCAGAGCTGGAGCAGGACGCCACGTCGATCCGCTCGTACCAGTCATTGCTCGTGCCGGGCCTGCTCCAGACCGAGGAGTACGCCCGAGCGGTGTTGGGGACCGGCGGCCTGCTCCCGCCTGACGAGGTTGCTCAACTGGTGGGCGGGCGGTTGGAGCGACGGGTCCTGCTCGACCGTGACCCTCCGGCCCAGTTGGTTTTCGTGATCGACGAGGCGGTGCTCCATCGAGTGGTTGGCGATCGCGCGACCATGGCCGGACAGGTGGCCCACTTGGCGGCCGTCGCCGCGCGGGAGCACGTGCAGGTGCGGGTAATTCCGCTCGGTGGACCCTGGCACACCGGTCTGGCTGGGCCGTTCATGCTGGCGCGGTTGCCCGACGGCAGCGAGCTGGCTTATCTGGACAACCAGCTCCGTGGCGAGCTGGTGACTGAGAGCGCCGACATTGCTAGCCTGGGCAGAAGGTGGGAGAGCGTGGCCGGCGAGGCGCTGCCCGCTCGTCGATCGAACGAGCTGATCCGGGAAGCGGTGGAGAGATGGACGTGATCGACGAGCCCTGCTGGCGGACCGCCAGCCGCAGTAGCAACAACGGCGGTGACTGTGTTGAGGTGGCGGACAATCTGCCGGGTCGGGTGCTGGTGCGGGACAGCAAGGACCGGGCCGGCGGCACGCTGAGCTTCACCCCCGAGATCTGGCGAGCCTTCGTCGCCGCCCAGAAGTGAGTGCCGCTGCCGTGGACGTGATCGAGCCCCGCTGGCGTACGGCAACTCGGAGCAGCAGCAATGGCGGTGACTGTGTCGAGGTGGCGGACAATCTGGCGGGTCGGGTGCTGGTGCGGGACAGCAAGGACCGGGCTGGCGGCACGCTGAGCTTCAGCCCCGACGCCTGGCGTGCCTTCGTCGCCGCCCGCTGAGCCCCGGGGAGTGGACCACGGCGGGTGGGCTCAGGCCGTACCCCAGGTGTAGGTCTGTTTGCGGAGCTTGAGATAGACGAACGCCTCGGTGGCGAGCACCCCTGGCACCGAGCGCAGCCGTTGCAGGATCTCCAGCAGGTGGGCGTCATTGCGGCAGACCACCTCGGCGAGCAGGTCGAACGAGCCGGCGGTGATCACCACGTAGTCGAGTTCGTCGAACTCGGCGAGCCGGTCGGCGACGGACTCCAGGTCGCCGTCGGTGCGCAGGCCGATCATGGCCTGTCGGGGGAAGCCGAGCTGGAGCGGGTCGGTCACCGCGACGATCTGCATCACCCCGGCGTCGAGCAGCCGCTGCACCCGCTGGCGGACCGCCGCCTCGGAGAGCCCGACCGCCTTGCCGATGGTCGCGTACGGCCGACGGCCGTCCTCCTGTAGCTGTTCGATGATCTGTTTCGCCACGTCGTCCAACAGTGCGTGGCTGGAACCTTCACGTACCGTGACGCGCCGCCCCCCGGTGCCGTTCTCCTGCTGCCGGATCGTCATCGACCGCTCCCCATGTCCGTTCTCCGAGCCGAGCCTAGTGCCATCGCGCAGTCTGGCGTAATTCGTCGTCAGAGGCTATTGCGGCAACGGAATCCCTTGTGGGGCTGGTGACCTCATGCCAGGATCATTCGTCTCAGGCACCCGACCCCTCCCGCCGGCGCCGCACCCCCGTCCCCGCCGCCGACGGACGACCCCCTAGGAGTCGTCACATGCGTACTCCCCTCCGGCCCCTCACCCGGCGTGGACTGCTCACCGGCACCCTCGGATCGGCCGCCCTGCTCGCTGCGGGCGGCAGCCTCGCCGGCTGCGGCACGAAGGCCGCGACCCAGACCGAGGACGGTTGTAAGAGCGACGACCTGTCCGCCACGGAGAAGACCCTCGCCTTCTCCAACTGGCCGCAGTACATGGACGTGGACGACAAGGACGCCGCGAAGCGCCCCAGCCTCGACGCCTTCGTCGCCGGCAGCGGCATCAAGGTGACCTACACCGAGGACATCAACGACAACAACGAGTTCTTCGGCAAGGTGCAGAACCAGTTGGCCGGCTGCCAGAGCACCGGGCGGGACATCATCGTCCTCACCGACTGGATGGCCGCCAGGATGATCCGGCTCGGCTGGATCCAGAAGCTCGACCCGGCCAAGGTGCCGAACGTGGCGGCCAACCTGCTGGCGTCCCTGCGGGGGCGCTCCTTCGACCCGGAGGACCGGATCGCCGTCCCGTGGCAGTCCGGCCTGGCCGGGCTGGCCTACAACGGCAGCGTCACCGGCGAGGTCCGGACCGTCGACGAGCTGCTCACCCGCCCCGATCTCAAGGGCAAGGTGACCGCCCTGTCGGAGATGCGGGACACCATGGGCCTGCTGCTCCAGTCGAACGGGCACGACCCGGCGAAGTTCACCGCCGCGCAGTTCGACGACGCGCTCAACAAGCTGCGCAAGGCCGTCGAGTCCAAGCAGATCCGCAGGTTCACCGGCAACGACTACGCCCCCGACCTGGCCAAGGGTGACATCGCCGCGTGCGTCGGCTGGTCCGGCGACGTGATCCAACTGGCCGGCGACAACCCCAAGGTGAAGTTCGTCGCGCCGGACTCGGGCGTGATGCTGTTCAGCGACAACATGCTGGTGCCCAACAAGGCCACCCACAAGGCCAACGCCGAGGCGCTGATCGACTACTACTACCAACCGGCGGTGGCCGCGAAGCTCGCCGCGTACGTCAACTACATCTGCCCGGTCAAGGGTGCCCAGGCCGAGATGGAGAAGATCGACCCGGAGCTGGCCGCCAACCCGCTGATCTTCCCGGACGACGCCCTGCTGGCGAAGTCCAAGGTCTTCATGGCCCTGGACGAGAAACAGGAAAAGGAATACGAGTCGAAGTTCCAGCAGGTCATCGGGGCGTGAGCGGGATGGCGAACGAGGCACCGGCCGGTGACCTGCGGCTGGCCCACCTGACCAAGCGGTTCGGCGTCTTCACCGCCGTCGACGAGCTGAGCCTGACCGTCCCGCAGGGCTCCTTCTTCGCGCTGCTCGGGGCGTCCGGCTGCGGCAAGACGACCACCCTACGCATGATCGCCGGGCTGGAGGAGCCGACCAGCGGGCAGGTGCTCCTCGGCGACCGGGACATAACCCGGCTACGGCCGTACAAGCGGCCGGTCAACACGGTCTTCCAGAGCTACGCGCTCTTTCCGCACCTCGACATCGCCGAGAACGTGGCCTTCGGGCTGCGCCGGCGGGGCATCCGCCGGGTCGACGACCAGGTCCGGCGGATGCTGTCACTGGTCCAGCTCGACGGCTACGGCCGGCGTCGCCCGACCCAGCTCTCCGGCGGCCAGCAGCAACGGGTCGCGCTGGCCCGCGCCCTGATCAACCACCCGCAGGTGCTGCTGCTCGACGAGCCGCTCGGCGCGCTCGACCTGAAGCTGCGCCGGCAGATGCAGATCGAACTGAAGCGGATCCAGACCGAGGTCGGCATCACCTTCGTGCACGTCACCCACGACCAGGAGGAGGCCATGACGATGGCCGACACGGTCGCGGTGATGAACGCCGGGCGGATCGAACAGCTCGGGGCCCCGGCCGAACTCTACGAGTACCCGGCGACGGCGTTCGTGGCGAACTTCCTCGGCCAGTCCAACCTGCTCGCCGCCGAGGCCGCCGGCCCGGCCGGGTCCGAGGTGCCGGTCACCGCACACGGCGTCCGCTTCTCGGTGCCCGTCGCCCGCGCCCGCGCCGACCGTGGCCCGGTCTACCTGGGGGTACGTCCCGAGAAGCTGCACCTGGTCGAGGCCGTCGACCAGGTGCCCGCCGGCCACCAGCAGGTGACCGGGGTGATCACCGACGCGTCGTACGTGGGGGTGAGCACCCAGTATCTGGTGCGCACCGGGTGGGGCAGTGAACTGTCCGCGTTCGCGGCGAACAGCGGTGTCGGCGGGCAGCACCCGGTCGGCGGGTCGGTGGTGGCGCACTGGGACCCCCGGCACGCCTTCCTGCTGCCCCGCGAGCCGGGGCAGGACGACCGGACGGTCCCGCTGGTCGACGAGCCGGTCGGGGCACCGTCGTGACCGCACTGGCGCAGTTGGGCGGCGGGACGCCGGCGACCGGGCAGCCGTCACCGGCCCGGCCGGGTCGGCACCGGCTGCTGCCGTACCTGCTGCTGTTGCCGGGGGCGGCCTGGCTGCTCGTCTTCTTCGCCGTGCCGCTGCTGCAACTCGCCGCCGCCAGCCTCTACGACCCGACCGGCTCGCTCTCCACCGGGTACGTGCTGACCTGGGCGTTCGGCAACTATCCGGAGGCGGTACAGGCGTACTGGCCGCAGTTCGCCAGGTCGTTCGGCTATGCCGGGGCGGCGCTGGTGCTGGCCCTGCTGATGGGTTACCCGCTGGCGTACGCGATAGCGCAGAAGGCAGGCCGGTGGAAGAACCTGTTGCTGGTCTGCGTGGTAGCCCCGATGTTCACCAGCTTCCTGGTGCGCACCCTGGCCTGGAAGACCATCCTGTCGGACAACGGCGCCCTGGTCGGGCTGCTGCGGGACGTGCACCTGCTCGGCCCGGACGGGCGGCTGCTCGCCACCCCGGTCGCGGTGGTGCTCGGGTTGACGTACAACTTCCTGCCGTTCCTGGTGCTGCCGCTGTACGCGAGCCTGGAGCGGCTCGACCACCGGCTGCTGGAGGCGGCCAGTGACCTGTACGCCGGCCCGCTGCACGCCTTCCGCAAGGTCACCCTGCCGCTGTCGATGCCCGGCCTGATCGCCGGCACGCTGCTCTTCTTCATCCCGGCCACCGGCGACTACATCAACGCCGAACTGCTCGGCACCCCCAACGAGTACATGATCGGCAACGTCATCGACTCGGCGTTCCTGGTCCGGCTGGACTATCCGCAGGGCGCCGCCCTGTCCTTCCTGCTGATGGCGGCGATCCTCGCGGTGGTCTTCGTCTACCTGCGCCGGGCCGGCACGGAGGAGGTGTTGTGATGAGCGCGAGGAGTGCAGCGCAGCGGAGCCCCGCAGTCGCGAATGAAGGTGGGCTCTGATGAGCGCGAGGAGTGCAGCGCAGCGGAGCCCCGCAGTCGCGAATGAAGGTGGGCTCCTGAGGGTGTCGCGGTGGTTGGCCGACCGGTGGGTGGTGATCGTCGCCCTGCTGGTGCTCGGCTACCTGTTCCTGCCGATCGCCGTGGTGGCCGGGCTCTCCCTCAACCGCCCGTCCAGCCGGCTGTCGTACGACTTCAACGAGTTCACCCTGGACAACTGGCGACAGCCGTGCGCCACGCCCGAGATGTGCGACGCGGTGGTCCGCAGCGCGCAGATCGGTTTCCTCGCCACAGTCGGGGCCACCGTGATCGGCACCCTGATGGCGTTCGCCCTGGTCCGGCACCGGTTCCGGGGCCGCAGCGGGATCAACCTGCTGATCTTCCTGCCGATGGCGACCCCGGAGCTGGTGCTGGGCACCTCGCTGCTCGCCCTGTTCGTCTCCGCAGGGGTGCCGCAGGGCTTCTGGACCATCGTCATCGCGCACGTGATGTTCTGCGTGTCGTTCGTGGTGGTGACGGTCAAGGCCCGGCTCGCCGGGATGGACCGGCGGCTGGAGGAAGCCGCGATGGACCTCTACGCCAGCGAGTGGCAGACCTTCCGGCGGATCACCCTGCCGCTGGTGCTGCCCGGCATCGTGGCCGCCGCGCTGCTCGCCTTCTCGCTGAGTTTCGACGACTTCATCGTGACGAACTTCAACGCCGGCACCACGGTCACCTTCCCGATGTACGTCTGGGGCGCTGCCCAGCGGGGCATCCCGCCCCAGGTCAACGTGATCGGCACGGCGATGTTCGCCATCGCGCTGCTGCTCGTCGGGCTCAGCTCGCTGCGCGGTCGACGGTCCCGCCGCGCCGCACTCCCGGTCGCCGCGACCGGCGGCCGGGGAGCACCGGCACCGATCCGGCCCGGCCGACGGGCGACGGGCCCGTCATGATCCTCCCGCATACCGGCCGGGCGCTCGCCGACGCGACGCCCGTGCCCTACTGGCTGGACCGCCCGGAACGCCCCGACCCGCTGCCGCCCCTGCACGGTACGCACCCCGCCGACCTGCTCGTCGTCGGCGGCGGGTACGGCGGACTCTGGGCCGCCCTGCTCGCCAAGCGGGCCGACCCCGGGCGGGACGTGCTGCTGGTCGAGGCGGGCGTCTGCGGTTGGGCGGCGTCCGGGCGCAACGGCGGGTTCTGCGCCGCCTCGCTCACCCACGGCCTGGCCAACGGGGTGGCCCGGTTTCCCGACGAGATCGACGAGTTGGAGCGCCTCGGCCGGGAGAACCTGGACGCCATCGCCGCCACCATCGCCGAGTACGACATCGACTGCGACTTCGCCCGCACCGGCGAACTGGCGGTGGCGGTGGCCCCGTACCAGCTCGCCGGGCTCGCCGAGGACGCCGACCTGGCCCGTCGGTACGGCCACCGGGTGCGGCTGCTCGACGCAGACGAGGTGCGCGCCGAGGTGGACTCGCCGACGTACCTCGGTGGGTTGTGGGACGCCGACCGGGTGGCCCTGGTCGACCCGGCGCGGCTGGCCTGGGGCCTGCGCCGTGCCTGCCTGACGCTCGGGGTGCGGATCCACGAGCACACCCGGGTGACCGGGCTGCGCCGCGAGGGAGCCGGGCTGCGCGCTGACACCCTCGGCAGCCCGGCCGCACGCCCCGGTGGTGGCCCGGGTGCCAGGTCGACAGGTGGCAGCCCGGCACCCGACGGTGGTCGCCCACGGGGCGGGTCGACGGGCGGCGGCACGGTGCCGGGCGCGGCCGGGGTGCCCGGGGTGGTGCGGGCCCGGCAGGTGGTGCTGGCGACCAACGCTTTCCCGCCGCTGCTGCGCCGGCTGCGCGCCCGGACCGTGCCGGTCTACGACTACGCGCTGATGACCGAGCCGCTGACCGGGGAGCAGCGGGCGTCGATCGGCTGGCGCAACAGGCAGGGGCTGGCCGACACCGGCAACCAGTTCCACTACTACCGGATCACCGACGACGGTCGGATCCTCTTCGGTGGCTACGACGCGGTCTACCACTTCGGCAACCGGGTCGCCCCGGAACTCGCACAGCGCCAGGCCACCTTCACCGCCCTCGCCGACCACTTCTTCACCACCTTTCCGCAGTTGGCGGGGCTGCGTTTCAGCCACCGCTGGGGCGGGGTGATCGACACCTGCACCCGGTTCTGCGCGTACTTCGGCACCGCCTTCGGCGGGCGGCTGGCGTACGCCTCCGGTTACACGGGTCTCGGGGTCGGGGCCACCCGGTTCGGCGCGCGGGTCATGCTCGACCTGCTGGCCGGCGAGCCGACCCCGCTGACCCGGCTCGACCTGGTCCGCCGGGCACCGCTGCCGTTCCCGCCGGAGCCCGTCCGGGCCGCCGGCATCCACCTCACCCGCTGGTCGCTGGCGCGTGCCGACGCGCACGACGGCCGGCGCAACCACTGGCTCCGTACGCTCGATCGTCTCGGTTTGGGGTTCGATTCCTGATGCGCATCCTGCTCGTCGGTGCCGGCGGGGTCGGCTCCGCCGCCGTCGCCATCGCCGCCCGCCGGTCCTTCTTCGCCACCGTCGTCGTCGCCGACTACGACCTGACCCGGGCGCAACGGGCCGTCGCCGGGCACGGCGACCGGTTCGTCGCCGCCCGGCTCGACGCCTCCTCGGCGGACGCGGTCGCCGCGCTCTGCCGGGAACACCGGATCACCCACGTGCTCAACGCGGTCGACCCGCGCTTCGTCATGCCGATCTTCGAGGGGGCGTTCGCCGCCGGGGCCGACTACCTGGACATGGCGATGTCGCTGTCCCACCCGCACCCGGCGCTGCCGTACACCCAGACCGGGGTGAAGCTCGGCGACGCGCAGTTCGCCGCCGCCACCACCTGGGCGGACGCCGGCCGGCTGGCGCTGTGCGGCATCGGCATCGAACCGGGCCTGTCCGACGTGTTCGCCAGGTACGCCGCCGACGAGCTGTTCAGCGAGATCGACGAGATCGGCATCCGTGACGGCGCGAACCTCACCGTCGACGGGTACGACTTCGCCCCGTCCTTCTCCATCTGGACCACCATCGAGGAGTGCCTGAACCCGCCGGTGATCTGGGAGAAGGACCGGGGCTGGTTCACCACCGAACCGTTCAGCGAGCCGGAGGTCTTCGACTTCCCGGCCGGCATCGGCCCGGTCGAGTGCGTCAACGTGGAGCACGAGGAGGTGCTGCTGATCCCGCGCTGGGTGAAGGCCAGGCGGGTCACCTTCAAGTACGGCCTCGGCGACGAGTTCATCGAGGTGCTCAGGGCGCTGCACAAGGTCGGTCTCGACTCGACCATCCCGGTGTCGGTGCGCGGCGTGCAGGTCTCGCCCCGCGACGTGGTCGCCGCCAGCCTGCCCGACCCGGCCACCCTCGGCGACCGGATGCGCGGCAAGACCTGTGCCGGCACGTACGTCACCGGCACCGGGACCGACGGCCGGCCGCGCCGGGTCTACCTCTACCACGTGGTCGACAACGAGTGGTCCATGCGGGAGTACGGCCACCAGGCGGTGGTCTGGCAGACCGCGGTCAACCCGGTGGTGGCGCTGGAACTGCTCGCCACCGGTGGCTGGTCCGGCGTCGGGGTGCTCGGCCCGGAGGCGCTGCCCCCGCGCCCGTTCCTCGACCTGCTCACCGCCTACGGCTCCCCCTGGGCGATGGAGGAACGATAACCCCCTGCCCCGCCCCAAGCTGCCCGTCCGTCCACTCTGCCCGTCGATCATGGAGTTGTGGTGGGGAATTTGTCTCTTTCCGTGGCATTTTGGGCC
>NZ_JBTMMT010000111.1:0-12772 GCF_055517075.1 Micromonospora sp. DSM 43699 | reverse complement strand
GGGGTTGGGGTGCACGGGGACCTCCCGGGTTGGTGTGGCGCGGGGCGTCACGTCCGGTTCAACCCTCTGCGGCGAGTGGCGGTTACGCCTGTTTGCGCAGGTGGGGCGGGGTGATGCGGTGACGCCATCAGATCGAGAAGGCCCGACGCCTGCCGCAATCTCCGCTACGTCGGGCCCTGGCGTGATGCGGTGACGTCATCAGCTCGAAAGGGCCCGACCCTCAACCCCGTTGCCCGGCGGGAGCAGGTCCGGGTCGGGTTGTTCCAGGCGGGCGGGAGCTGCGCTGGGCGGACAGGGAAGCGGCCGAGAGGGCTGCGGATGGCAGCCCGGGGGTCGGGTGGGGAGACATGCGATGAGACGGTCGGGGGTCGGGCGGTGAGGCGGTCGGGGGTCGAGGGTCGGGCGGTGAGGCGGTCGGGGGTCGGGGGTCGGGCGGTGAGGCGGTCGGGCGATGAGGCGGTCCGGGGATCAGGTCGGGAGGTCGGGGCGGTCGCGGCGGACCACGAACGCGTCAGGCATCCGGAAGGTGAGGTTGTCCGGGCACCACGGCGGTCGGACCACCGTCACAGCGTCCAGCAGCGGTGCCGCCTCGGCGACCACCACCGCCGCCTCCAGCCGGGCCAACTGCGCGCCCACGCAGCGGTGTGCTCCCGCGCCGAAGGCCAGGTGCCGACGGGAGCCGCGCTGCCCGGGGCGGAACCCGGCCGGGTCGGCCACCAGCTCCGGGTCGCGGCCGGCGCGGGCCAGCCACAGCAGCATCGCGCTGCCCCCGGGCACCGGCGTGCCGCCCAGCGTGGTGTCGGTCGCGGCCACCCGTCGCCAGGTGACGATCGGCGGTTCCAGCCGCAGGCCCTCCTCGACCACGTCGGCGACGGCGACGGTGCCGGCCCGGAGTCCGGCGCGTACCTCGGGCTCGCGGGTGAGCCGGTGCAGCAGCAGGGTGAGGAACTGGCTGGTGGTCTCCTGGCCGGCGACCAGCAGGAAGAACAGCGCCCCGACCACCACGTCGGGGGAGTGACCGGCGGCGCGCAGCCGGGCCGCCAGCCCGCCACCGACAGCGGCGAACTCCCGCAGTACGGCGTGGAACCGGCCCACCTCGACGGCGAGGGCCTGCTGGCGGTCGGCGTCCAGGGGCGCCCAGAACAGCTCCAGCGCCGCCCGCGCGAAGTCCTTCACCGCGCCCACCGGGGCGGCCGGCAGCTCGACCAGCCGGGCCAGTGCCAGCAGCGGCAGGTCGGCGGCGAGCCGGGCGTGCAGGTCGACCGGTCGCCCCGCGTCCAGCTCGGCGGCGATCCCGGCCACCCGGTCCCGGACCAGCCCGGTCAGCCACGGCCGCTGGGCGGCCACCCGGTCCGGGTGTAGCGCCTCGGCGACGATCGCCCGGATCGCCGGGTGGCTGGGGCCGGCGTTGTTCGCCAGCGTCGGCGGCAACCGGAACCGGTGCCCGGTGAGCACCCGCAACGCGGCCACCGGGATCGGGGTCACCGCGTCCAGGGCGTTGTCGGGCCGCCAGGTCACCGGGTCGGCGAGCACCTGCCGGACAAGCGTGTGCCGGGTCACCACCAGGTGGACGCCGTCGACCCGGTCGACGACAGTGGCCACGTCCGGCCAGGGCCCGTCGACGGCCTTCTCCCATCCCCGGAACAGCACCCGGTCACGCTAGCGGGCGGCCCCCGGCGGGGCGGGGTCCAGCTCCCAGACGGTGGTGCGCTTCACCCGTACGCTCTCCAGCGCCACCGGCACCGGAACGTCGTAGGCGGCCAGCTCACGGAAGCGTTCCCGGGGCAGGAACGCCCGGCCCGGGTCGCCGACCAACACCCGGGCACCGGACCGGGCGGCCCGCAGCAGGAAGCGCAGCACCCGGCGGGCCATCGCCTCGCTGTAGAAGACGTCCCCGGCGAGCAGCACCTCGGCGTCCCCGGCGTCGCCGTCGAGGACGTCGGCCAGCTCGGCGTCGACGCGTACCCCGTTGGCCTCGGCGTTGAGCGCGACGGCGGCGACGGCCCGCTCGTCGATCTCCACCGCCCGGACGGCCGCCGCGCCGGCCTTCGCGGCGGCGATGGCGACCAGGCCGGAGCCCGAGGCGAGGTCGAGCACCCGACGTCCGGCGACCGATCCCGGGTGGTCGGTGACGTACCGGGCCAGCCCCTGCCCGCCGGCCCAGGCGAAGGCCCAGAACGGCGGCGGCTGGGCGCTGCGGAACTCGCCCTCGGTCAGCTCCCACAGGCCGATCGGCTCGTCGGCCTGGTGCAGGCGGACCTCGGGTACGAAGGCGACCGGGGTGAGCCGGGCGTGCAGCCGGACGAAGGCCGCGGAGAGTTCGGACACCCGCCCAGGATGTCAGTCCCGCGACGGCCGCCCCGGCGCGCCCTCTCCCACCCGACCGAGGGTGCTACGCCACATCGCTGTTCGGCGTGTCGGGGGTGCCGGGTGACCGGTTCACCACTGTCGGTGTTAACCCGCCCCGCACTTGCCGCTCGGCGCGAACACGCCCGTCTACCGGCTTCCCCATCCTCCTCATAGCGTGGCGAGTGGACAAGACCGACGGGAGGACGAGGCGGTGGTGATGGTGTGGCGGAACGCGCTACGGGTCGGGGCGGTGCTGGCCTGCCTCACGGGGACAGGGCTCGCCGGGCCGGCACCGGCTTCGGCGGCGGACCGCTTCGCCACCGAGCTGAGTGGCCTGCCGGACGAGTTCACCGCCGGTGACCAGGTGCGAACGGTCTCGGCGGTGGTGTCCCGCAAGGGCAACGGCGGCTGTGTGAAGGTCCGCTGGTCGATGGTGCTCTCGGTGCAGGGGCTGCGACTGGACCAGGTCAAGATGGACCGGGTTGAGGAGACCGGCTCGTTCCCGCTGGACATCCGGGCCGAGGGGGCGGTGGCCCGGCTGACCGACCGGCAACTCGACCCGGGCACCCTCTGCCCGGACCGCACGGTCACCGCCACCTACCGGGTGGCCTTCGCCGAGGACGTCACCCGCGGGCGGATCACCATGGCCGCCGAGGCGTACGACCCGAACCTGCGGCTGCTCGCCCGGCAGAGCGCCACCCGGCAGGTGGTCGGTACGGCACCGCCACCCACCACGGCAGCGCCCGAGCCGACCACCGCGTCGCCGGAGCCGACCGAGGAGGCGCTGGAACCGACCGGGGAGGAGACCGAGCCGACCGAGGAGGCGCTCGCCGAGGTGCCGCCACCGGCCTCGGCGAACCGTTCGGCCAACCAGAGCGGGGGCTTCGGGGTGGTGCAGGCGGCCTTCCTGCTCGGCGGCCTACTGCTCTTCCTCGGCGTCGGCCTGCTGATGCGGCTGCGGCAGCTCACCCGGACCGCGTCCGACGGTGTCGAGGGCGATGCCCGCCCGGCCCGTCGGCCGGTCCGCTGGACCACCGTACGACGGTGATCGGGGGCCGCCGGGGCCGGGTGGCGCCACCACCCGGCCCCGGCGGGTTTCACTTCCCGAACACCTGGAACTCGGCGATCCGCACCTGGTCGCGCGCCGGGCTGGCGGTCGCGCAGTCGGTCCGGGTCGCCGGGTCGTCGTCCTGCTCACCGGCGTACGCCGGGCCGCCGGTGCACTGGCTGGCCAGCACCTCCAGCTTGACGTGGGTGGCGACGGTGGCCGGCACCGGGAACGACCGGGAGATGAGGTCCCGGGTGTAGGCCCGGTACTTCCCGCCCGGGAACGCGTCGTCGGCGCTGGTGTAGATCCGGGTCCAGCGGGCCGGGTCGGCGCAGTCGGTGGTGGTCGCGTCGCAGGCCGACACCGCGAACGACCGCAGCGCGCTCAGCGCGTTCTGCGCGCCCGGGTCGGCGTCGCCGGTGATCGCCGGTCGGAGCATCGCGCTGACGTTTACCCGCTGCACCGACTGCGGCGTGCCGCCGGGCAGGGTCACGGTGACCTGCCTACCGGCGACCCCGGTCAGCGACGCCCAGTTGGTGGCCTCGGTGTCGTCGCCGATCCGGTCCAGGTTCACCCCGTCACCGGCGATCGTCGCCCCCGACGCGGTGGACGCCAGGTTGCGGCTCAACCGCAGGTCGACGTACCCCTGCTGGCCGGCCTTGGCGACCACCTCCAGCCGTTGGTGGCCGAAGCCGGGCGCGACCGCCAGCACCTGGTACGTCCCGGCGACGGCCTCGAAGGTGGCCGGCAGCGGGGTGGCCGGGTCGGTGTCGGCGACCGGGGTGGCCCGCGCCTCGTAGTCGCCGACGTAGAGCCGGATCGGCGCGTCCGTGCTGTCGCCCCGGGGGCGCAGCGTCAGCGTGGCGTTGCCGCCGGCCGGGCTGGCGAAGCTCGGGGTCGGGTCGGTGTCGGCGGCACCGACGGTGGCGGCGTCCCGGCCCATCCCGGAGCGGGCGAACTCGGCCCAGATCAGCTCCTGGTTGGCCCCGCCGAAGCGCAGCCGGTCGGCGGTGAGCAGGTTGTCCCGCATGTCGAGCATGCTGACCTGGCTGGCCGCCTGGAGCAGGAACGAGTCAAAGACCAACTGCACCCAGCGCCTGTTGCCCGGGCAGTTCTCGGCGGGCACCCGGCCCTGGGCGCAGTCGAGCTGCCGCTGCGGGGTGCCCAGGCCGTACTTCTTGACCAGGGCGGCGCGGATCCGGAAGTTGGTCGCGCCCCAGATCTCCCCGTCGGCGTGTACCGCCGGGCCGCCGGTGTTGTAGCCGACGTCGGAGTAGTTGAGCGGGCTGCGGCTCAGGTCGTAGTTGCGGATGCCGCTGACCAGGTTGCCGGTGACGTAGCCGCCGGTGACGAAGGGCGTCTCACCGGGGGCGCGCAGGCCGTGCTCGTAGAGGTACTCGGCGGCGAGCAGGTCGCTCCACGACTCGCCCATCGACCCGCCCTGGTGCCCGCCGATCCCGGTGTCCGGGCCGGCGATCATCCGGTTGGTGATCGCGTGGGTGTACTCGTGGCCGATCACCGTCATGTCGTAGTCGCCGTCCACACACGGCGGGTACGGCCCACCGGCCTGCGGCTGCCACAGGTACATGTTGGTGCTCGGCGGCAGACCGTCGCGTGGGGTGGACTGGTTGGCGTTGTTCCGGTTGCCGCTCAGCGCGCCCTGCTGCGCCCGCCCCTGCTCGGCGTCGCCACCCAGGCCGGCACCGCCGACGTTGACCGCCTGGAGGTTCCAGGTGGCCTCGGTGAAGCCGAGGTGCCAGGCCCAGTCGTGCATCCGGTGGTGCATGGCGAACAGGTTGGCGGTGGCGGCGTCGGCGTCGTTGCGCTGGGCGGAGGTGAACGCCGCCGGGTTGCAGCGGGACTGGTGCCACTGGTCGGTGAACGGGTACTCGTAGCGCCGGTCCGGGCGGTCGGGGGCGTTGACCAGCGGGCTGCCGGCACCCCAGGAGACCACCGTGTTGGCCGAGTTGCCCCGGGTGGTGCCGGTGGGTGCCCCGGTGGCCAGGTCGACGTCCCAGGGCTGCCCGCTCGCCGGGTCCCGGAAGGCGGCGGCGCAGTCCGGTGCCGGGGTGGCGCACCAGCGGACCCGGGGGTCCTGCCCGGCGGCGAGGTCCTGCGGCGGGGTGGCCGGGTAGACCGCCCAGCTCGGGTTGTCGGAGTCGAAGTCGACCAGGTCCTCGCGGACCAGCACCTTCCCGCTGATCCCGTCGACGTAGGTGGTGAAGGCGGCCGGGTGGTCGCTGTCCCGGCCGATCAGGGTCACCTCGTACGCGGCCCGGGTGCCGTCGACGGGGGTGGGCACGGCCACCTGGCGTACCCGGTGGCTGGCCACCGCGGCGGCGTCCAGGCCGGCGTCGGCGAGCGCGTCGGCGTACGCCTGCGCGGCGGTGCGGGTGGCCGGGGCGGGTGCGGCGGCGTCCCGGGACAGCGACGAGCTGACCGAGAGCACCGTGCCGTCGGCGACCGCCACGGTGACCAGACCGTCGTGGCCGGCGGGCAGCCCACCGAAGCGCTGTCGCAGGGTGACCACCGCACCGTCGCCGATCCGGCGGACCAGGAGCCGGTCCAGCGCGGCCACCGCGTCGGCGTCCAGCCCGAACAGGTCCCGTTGGTCGGTGAGGTAGCGCCGGGCGGCGGCCTCCGGGTCGGCGGGCAGGCCGGTGGCGAGCCGGGCCGGGCCGAGGGCGTGCGGGGTGCCGAACCGGTTCCACCGCACCGGGGCGTCGGTGGCGCGGGCCAGGCTCCGCTGGCGGGTGTCGGGTGCGGCCGTACCGGTGCGGTTGTCGACGTCGGCGGCCTGATGGTCGTCGGCGAACGAGCCGGAGCGGCCCGGGGCCGGGGCCGCGGTGTCGCCCGGCGCGGCCGTGGCGGTGCCCCCGCCGGGCAGCAGGGCGGCGACCACGGCGGCGGTCGCCAGTACGGGAACGAGCCGGCGTCGGGGCCGGCTCGTTCGGGGTGTCCACTCCGGTCTGGGCACGGAACCTCCTTGTGGGAGCGGGGACCGGCGCGTCGCCGACCCGGCGCAGGCGTGGGTACGCATGCGCATTCGTGAATACCAGTCCGATCGGACGGAGGCAATGGTGGCTGAGTGGTCGGTCAGTCGAGCTGGGCGGGATCGAGGCCCAGTTCCCGGGCGGTGACCAGCCGGATCCACTCGCCGAACTGTCGCCGGGAGATCACCCGCTCGTGCACGGCGAGCTGGACGGCGAGCCCGTCCATCACCGCGTTGATCCGCCAGGCGGCCCCGGCCGGGTCGGCGCACTCGAAGGTGCCGTCGGCCACCCCGGCCGAGATCACCGCCGCGAGGTCCTGCCGCCAGCGCAGGTCCAGCCGCCGGCAGACCTTCTCCAACTCGGGGGTACGCAGCGACTCCGCCCAGCCGTCGATCCACATCGCCCAGGGGCGGCCGGTGGGGGTGTAGAGACGCAGGATGCGCCGGAGCTTGGCCAGCGGCGGGGTGGTGGAGCGGAGCACCGCGTCCAGCCGGGACAGCTCCTGCTCGGCGGCGTACGCGAACGCCTGGGCGAGCAGCCGCTCCTTGGTGGCGAAGTGGTAGAAGACGAGCGCCTGGCTGACCCCGGCGGCGGCGGCCACGTCGGCGGTGCGGGTGTTGGCGAGTCCACGCTCGACGATCACGTCGCAGGCCGTGCGCAGCAGGGAATCCAGGCGGACATCGGCGGCGGCACGTCTCGTCACGTCGCTACGGTAACCTATCGACGCGAGCACAGGGAGTTACCGAGCCGCCGGATCGGGCGGGCCGGAGTCGGAAGCCGGACAGCATCCCGTCGGCGCGTCGGATACCTTCCCGACCTGCTCACAATGGGTGTGAATCGCTGGCCACATGACTGCCGACCAACTCTCCTAGGATGCTCTGGACAGTGTGGTGCCGGTCACGGGTCGCCGGGCCGGACGCGCCGGTGGTGCCCCGAGTTGGCATCGGTCCGACCGCTCGGCTAGAGTTTCCATCCGTCACCGGGTGAGCCCGGAGGCAAGCGGACGTAGCGCAGCTGGTAGCGCATCACCTTGCCAAGGTGAGGGTCGCGGGTTCGAATCCCGTCGTCCGCTCGGAGCTGCCGCCACGCATGACGGGGGCAACCTCGGTGGGGTGGCCGAGAGGCGAGGCAACGGCCTGCAAAGCCGTGTACGCGGGTTCAAATCCCGTCCCCACCTCGGTAACAGGCACGGGCGATTGGCGCAGTGGGAGCGCGCTTCCTTGACACGGAAGAGGTCACTGGTTCAAACCCAGTATCGCCCACACGGTCGGAAGGCCACTCTTCGGAATCCGGAGGGTGGCCTTTCCGCTGTCATGCTCCGGCTTCCGGCGACCCGCTCCGATCCCGCCGCCGGCCCGCCGTTCCTGCCGGTGGTCTTCCGCCGGTCGACAGGTCATCGCCGTGCGTCGATGTCAAGCTATCCTGGCTCCGAATTCTCCCAGGGGACGTCTCCTGACAGAGGGGGCGTCGCGACGCCGGGCGGAGTGGGGTGGGGGAGACCGGGCCACCGCCGACGCCGCTCAGGCCGCCTGGCGACGGGCCCTCGACGTGCTCGACCGGCTCGGCCACCCGGACGCCGCCCAGGTCCGACAGCGGCTCGACGGCGAGTCGGCCGTCCGCTGAGGGGTCGGCCGGGCAAGCGATCTTGCCATCGGGTAGAGTTCACCCCGTCGCCGGGGAAACCGGGCGGCACGCGGACGTAGCGCAGCTGGTAGCGCATCACCTTGCCAAGGTGAGGGTCGCGGGTTCGAATCCCGTCGTCCGCTCTCGACCATGGGCGATTGGCGCAGTGGGAGCGCGCTTCCTTGACACGGAAGAGGTCACTGGTTCAAACCCAGTATCGCCCACCGATAACCCCTGACCGGGGAGAGTTCGTCGCACGAATATGGCGGTGCAGGCCCATCCGCCGGCCGACGATCAGGAACGTCGGACCTCACCGCCCGGCGTCCACGGGCGCGGTGCCTCCGGTGTACGGGGAGACCGGCAGCTGCCGCCCGGTGAGGAAAGCCACCAGGAGACGTTCGTACAGATCCGGCTGGTCGGCGGCGATGCCGTGGCCGGCATCGGGCACGCTGACCAGTGCCGCGTTCGGCAGCGTGTCGCGGTACTCGCGGGCGACCTCCCACGGGACGAAGTCGCAGCCGCCGCGCATGATCATGGCCGGTACGGTGATCCGCCGCAGGGCCGGGCGGGGATCGGCGATCGTGGCGAAGTCGGCGACGGTCAGCTGGTTGACGTAGAAGCCCTGATGGTTGTCGTGGACCGGTGCGGAACGCCCAGCGGTGCAACTTGTCGCATCCTTGCCGAGCACCGCTATCCGGTGCATCAGTTCGTCCGCCTCGTCGTCGCCGACCAGGGCGTGCGCCGCCTGGGGGTTGATGCCCTGCAGGGCGGCCTGGGCGTAGATCCGGGGCCGGTCGACCAGCTTGTCGCGGTGCCGGCGCTGATCGGCGGTCATCCGCTCCCACGGGTCGCCCGTGCCGCCATCCGGCCAGGCCGACGGCCAGATCGGGCCGGGCGAGGTGAACGCCACCCGCTGCACGTGGTCGGGGTACGCGGCGAGGTACTGGGCCGCCAGCGAGCCGCCCCAGGACTGGCCGACGAGCACGAGCCTGTCCGCGTGGATGGCCGTGCGGATGGCGTCGAGGTCGGCGACCTGGCGGGCGACCGTGTATCCGGTGACGTCGTCGAGGCGGGTTGAGCGGCCGGCGCCCAACTGGTCATAGGCGTACACGTCGAAGCCGGCGGCGGCGACGGGGCCGGCCACGCCGGGCAGCCCGTTGCCGGGTGTGCCGGGACCTCCGTGCAGGAACACCACGGGATACGGGCGCTTCGGCCCGGTCGCCGGGAGGTGGGCGTAGGCGAGGTGGGAACCGGTCGGCAGCGTCCAGAACCGTACCCAGGCCGGTGCCGGGCCGGCCGCCGGGCGGGCACCGGGCACCAGGATCGACGTACCTGCCAGGCCTGCGCAGGCGAGGGTCACCAGCACGGCGAAGCCGGCCGTACGCCCGCGGCGGCACAGGAGGCGCCATCCGGTAGCGCCGACGCCGACCGCGGTCAGCCCCATGACCACCACACCGGCCGCGGACAACAACGGGAGCCGGGCGGTCAGTGTGGCGGCGGCCAGGAAGGCGGCCAGGCCGGCCGCGGTGGCGACGACCGGCGTGAGCACCAGGAGGAGAACACCGGTGATGCGCCGTAGAGGAGAGGACATGTCCTGAGCATGCTGGCCGGTGCGCGTCCTGCCATCGACCCGCGGAGGGGCGCACGCACCCCGGACCGTCCGCTCCGGGGCGGATCCCGTCCCCGCCGTCCGGCGGGGTGCTCAGGCCAGTCCGGGCCGGATCAGGCCGCCCTCGTAGGCCGCGATGGTCGCCTGGACCCGGTCCCGGACGCCGAGCTTCCCGAGGATCATCGCGACGTGGTCCTTGACCGTCGCCGTGCTGATGTGCAGCGCCACGGCGATCTCGGCGTTCGACAGACCGCGAGCCACCTGCATGAGCACCTGGGTCTCCCGAGGGGTGAGACGCTTGAGCCGTGCCGCCTCGGCGGGTCCGGGTGCCGCTGCGAACCGGTCGAGCAGTCTGTGCGTCACACCCGGATCGAGCATGGCGCCCCCTCCGGCGACGATGCGGACAGCCGAGGCGAGGTACTCGGGTTCGGCATCCTTGAGCAGAAAGCCGGATGCGCCGGCCCTGAGCGCGGCGTATACGTACTCGTCCAGGCCGAACGTGGTCAGCATGACCGCGCGGGTGCCCGGATGTCGTGCCGTGATGGCCGCAGCCGCGGCGACGCCGTCCAGTCCGGGCATCCGGATGTCGAGCACGGCGATGGCCGGCCGGAGCTGGGCGACGAGGCGCAGCGCGCTCTGGCCGTCGCTTGCCTGGCCGACCACGGACAGGTCCGGTTCGGCGTCCAGGACGGCGGCGATGCCCGCGCGGATGACGGGTTGGTCATCTGCGACGACAACCGTGATCAGGCCGGAGTCCGGGGCAGCCATATCCGTATCCTCTCCTCGTCTTCGGCGACGTCGGTGCGTCCGTCAGCGGCGTCGACGATGTCGCGGAGGCGCCGCACGGCATGAGCGTCCCGCACTCGGCCACCGACGACGCTGATGTCGACGCCGGACGGCTCCGTGCGCACCTCGACCAGGGCGCCGTCGTCGAGCACCGCCGCCACGGCCCGGTAGACGAGGACCTCCAGCGCTGCGGGCAACGGAGCCACCGGCGGGGTGACCACCAGCGCCGCATGCCGTCGCGTCGCCAGGTGTTCCAGGCCGAGCAGACTCGGGGGTGGTTCCGGAACCTGCTCCGCCGGAGTGTGCACCAGCACCCGTAACGCGGTAAGCGTCGCCCTGCCCTCGGCGAGCACCTCGGTCAGCCGGCCGTCCGTGGCCGCGGCGACCACGGCCATCGCGTGCCGACGCGCGTCGCGACGCAGCTCCTGACCCAGTTGCGCCCGGCTCGACGACGCCGCGCCGGCGACGACCTCCTGCTCGGCGGTGCGGGCGCGATCGTCGCGCACGGCACGACGGCGTCGCGTCCCCGCGACGACCCGACCGGCCCACCACGCCCCGAGGGTCAACGGCAGCAGCAGTACGGCGAGCACCACGGCGACCCCGAGCCGGTTGCCGTGGATGCCCGTCCCCTCGGCCAGTGCGGCACCACCCAGCACCGACACCGTGCCCGGCGCCCACCAGCCAGGCCGGCCGGTGGGGCCGTAGGCGCCGATGGAGTAGACCAGCATGAGTTCGATCCACCAGGAAGCCAGGAACACCTCGGCCGCGTTCAGGCCGGTCCATCCGGCATAGCCGGCGAGAACCCACGCGCAGAGGATGCCCGATGCGACGCCGAACGCGGGCAACGGACGGGTCCGCCGCCAGGCGAGGGTCGCGGAGTGCGAGAGCAGCGGCACCAGCAACGTCGCCGTGGCGGTGGCTCCGGACAACAGGTCCCGGTCACCGGCCGAGGGGAGCAACACCACACCGAGAGACAGCCCGGCAGCGAGTACGACAAGCGCCCGGTCACCTCTCATGGTGGCCGTTGCCGGGGCGGACCGGCCCGGCCGGGGCGACGGGATCTCGGCGCAGACCCGCCAACCATCGCCGTGCCGGTCGGCACCGAGCACGCCACCGGCGGCACGGACAGCGGCGTCGAGGCCGGCCAGTCCGGTGCCGCTGCCGAGGCCCTCGCCGACGACACGGCCCCCACCGTCCACGACCGTGACGACGAGCCGGCCGTCGCCGTGGCGCACGCGGACCTCGACCCCGGCACCCTCGGCGTAACGAGCGGCATTGGTCAGCGCCTCCCGCACCACCCGGTACACCAGCCGGGCCTGGTGGGCGGAGAGCGGCGGGCCACTGCGGTGGTACGTGCCGACGCCGTGGTCCGCCAGCAGCCGGTCGATGTCCACCTCGTCGAGCGGGTAGGTCGCGGCCCCCATGGTGACCAGCCTGTCGAGCTCCTCTACCGCTTGACGTCCCTCCCGCAGCGCGTGGGACAACGCCTCGGCGTCGCGTTCAGGGTCGGACAGCCGTAGGGCGGCCGCCGCGCCGACCACCACCGCCGTCATCCGATGCGCCGCCACGTCGTGCAGTTCGGCCGCCAACCGGCGGCGTTCGGTGGCAGCCGCGTGGGCGGGAAGCGCGTGCGCGCCGGCCTGATAGTCGCGTACGGCCCGCCGGTGGGCCAGCACCCGTCGGCGCAACCGGCCCGAGGACCACACGGCGGCGATCCCCGCGGCCAGCAGGACCGCGGTGCCTGTGGCGGGGCGGATCCCGGCTCCTCGGCCCAGGTCGTACCCGGCGCCCACCACCGGGATCGCGCCCGCCCCGATCACCGAGACCGCCGCCGTCCGGTAGACGGCCAGCGAGTACACCGTCAGCACCACCGCAACGGGGCCACAGAGCAGGTCGGCCGGGCGGAGCCCGACAGTCGACCCGGCCGCCGCGGGTACGGCGAGCCCCAGCACCGCGCACACCAGGGCACCTGCGACAGCCCGCTCGGGATTGTCGCGACGCAGGCCCACGACCACGCCGGCCAGGCATGCCAGCGGAAGGACCACCCACAGTCCCCGTCCGGCCGGGCTCGCATCGAGCCAGCCCGGCCTCAGCGGCCACCAGGCCACCTGCGTCACGACGACCGACAGGGCGGCCATCGCATCGAACCGGCGTGCCGGCAAGATCGCTGCCGGTGTCCCGGAAGCGGCCCGCGGCGTCACATCCAGGAGCGTACGGGGACCAGCAACCCACCGCGCCGGTCTCGGGAAGGGGTCCATCCCCGCCGCCAGACGGATACGGGGACTTCGCCACGGGGCTTCGCCGTGCCTGCGGCAGTGCCGCGTCGGGCCGCCCCCCCGGGGGGGGGTGCCGGCCAACGGCGTC
>NZ_JBTMMT010000110.1:0-13424 GCF_055517075.1 Micromonospora sp. DSM 43699 | reverse complement strand
AGCAGCCCGCCGACCCGCTTGGCGATGTCCCGGCGGACCTGGGCGGTGAGGTGTTGGTACCGGACCGCCATTGCCGAATTCGACCAACCCATGATGCCCATTACCGCCCGCTCGGCGACGCCGAGAATCAGCAGCACCGTGGCGGCAGTGTGCCGGGCGTCGTGCAACCGGCCGTCCCGTAGCCCGGCAAGCCGGAGCAGTCGTTTCCATTCGTCGTAGTCGGTGCGCGGGTTGACCGGGCCGCCGGTCGGCGTGGTAAACAGCCAGTCGCCGCCCTCCCATAGTTGGGCTGCCGTGACGCGCTCCTGATCCTGTTCCTCGTGGTGCTTGCGGAGCAGCGCCACCAACTCGTCAGGCAGCCCGATGCTGCGCCGACCGGCCCGAGACTTGGTCTCGGCGGTGTCGGCGCGCACCTGGCGACGGTCGGGGCAGTGCCCGCCGTGCTTCCGGCCGCACGGTGAGCTACATCCGTGCTTCCACCTCGGCCGCTGCCGGCCGCGCCGAACGGTCAGCGTCCCGGCGTCGAGATCGATGTCCGACCAGCGCAGGCCGAGCGCTTCGCCCTGGCGCAGACCGAGAGCGAGCGCGACCGCCCACCGCGCGCTGTTGCGCCGGCCCCGGGTGGCAGCCATGAGCCGTTGTACCTCCTTGACCGAGTAGGGCTCGATCTCGCTTTCCGGTAGCCGCGGAGACTTGGCGAGACTGGCGGGATTCTTCGCCAGGTGCCCCCGGCGCACCGCCTCGTTGAGCGCAGTCCGGATCGTGCGGTGCGCTTGGTGGGCGGTGGCCGGGGCGCTGCCATTGGCCTGCATCCGTCGGTAGAAGCGCTCCAGGTGCTCGGGCTCCAAGCGCTCGATGCGGTGGGCACCGAGACCGGGAATGAGGTGCCGGTAGACCGCAACCCGGTACCCGGCAAGGGTGTTCTCCCGGACGCTCGGGGCGGCGATGTTCTCCACCCAGTGCGTGAGCCAGGTCTTCACCGTCCAGCGCTGGCCAGCCCTGCGGACCGTCCCGCTGTCCCGCTCCCGTTCCAGGAGACGAACCTTCCTGATGACTGCGGCTTCCGTCTTGCCCCGGACGTGTCGACGGTCCGGAGATCCGTCGTCCTTCACGCCGACGGTCACCCGTCCGTGCCAGGAACCATCAGTGCCGAGGTAGATGCTCGACGCGCCGTTGGGCTTGCGTTTCATTCGTCAGGCTCCTTTCGTCAGGCGGCGTGGTCGAGTGGCGTCGGGTCGGCCAGGAGATCCCGCACGTACTCGTCGAGGCAGAAGGTGGGTACTCGGCGGAGACGGCCGATGGTGACGGTGCGGATCTGTCCGGCCTTGATGAGGGCGTACATGGTGGTGCGGCCGATGCCGAGTCGCTGGGCGGCTTCTTCGATGGTCAGGACGACGCGGTTGTCGGTGTTGGACACTCTGTCTCTCCCCGTGTTTCCGTGGCGTGTATCGACAGGAGCGGATAGAGCAGGTTGCTGAGAGCGCTGTAGCGCCAAGATCTCGGGCGGCATGGTGTTCGGCCATGCGTCGATCCGTCTGTGTGGCTCTCAGCGGGTCGGCGTGGTCGGGGCATGGGCGGCCGTGGGTGGTTCTGTGTGTGGGAGGGCTGAACCATCTCCGCATCTCCGCATCTCCGCAAGCATGGCTGTGAGCTGGGCGAATGCTTGCGGAGATGCAAAGTGGTGCTGAGGGGTCATCTCCGCAGAGGGATGTGATCTCCGCAGTGGTTTGCGGAGATGCGGAGATCGATGGTCTTCTAGGTTCTGATCTCCGCAGGGTGTTTCCGCTGGTAGAGCGGGGGTGGTGCGGCGTTGCGGAGACGCGGAGATGGTTCAGCGGGCTGTTATCCCTGGTGGTGCTCGACCCAGAACACCGACCGGTCGCCTCGGTCGTTTCTGCCGGCCCGGACGACGTGTTCCCCGCGCCACCGTCCGGCCTGGCCGGTAAGGAGTCGGCCGAGTTGTAGCGGGTTGGGTAGGCGGCCGTTGTGGGTGGTGATGAACTGCCCGTCCCACGGGTCGTTGATGTCGCTGCCCAGGTGCATGGGTTCGGCGTCTTGACGGAGTTCGGCGGCGGTCATGGGCCGGTCGCCGTGACGGTCGTGCCAGCAGGTGAGGAACGCCCGCCAGCGGGTTTCGTCTTCGTCGATGGTGCGGATGTCGGCGGCGTTGGACAGGAATCCGTCGATGCCGTGATGCGCCAGGAATCCGCCGAGAGCTTGTGCCCAGGGAGTGAACTGCCGCATCGACAGTCCGGTCACCCGTGGTGCTCCCCGTCGTGTCCAATCGAGGACGAGGACCAGGAGGTGCCACAGGACGGTGAGTTGGTTGGTCGGGTCGGTGATCCACTGGTCGAGGTGAGGGATGCCGAATCCGGCTTGGTCGCGCAGTTCGGGGCGGGGCATGTCGGGGTCGAGGCGCACCCGGACGGTGCGGGATGCCATATCGCCGCCGACTTGCAGGTTATTGCCGGTGGCCATCCATAGCCGGTCGTTGACGGTGGCGACGTTGCGGGATGCGCCCAACTGCCGGTCGGACCACACACCGGAGGTGACGAGCTGGGCGAGTACGGCGGAGTCGATGACTGTGCCCTCGGCGAGGTTGTCCCAGATGACCACACCGACCTGCTCCGCCAGTACCGCGGTGATGGACTTGCGGAGTTCTTCATCCGAGTAGGCCCAGGTCATGACCCGTTGCCCGTAGAGCATTCCCGGCCCGGCGGTCAGGATTGTCTTCCCCGATGACGGCATGGTCGCGTCGATGAGCGCGAACGGGGTCAGGGAGCGGGTGAAGTGCCGCAGGATCGGCGTGGCCAGCAGCGCCACGTAGTTGGCCCGGTCGGCAGCGGACGACCAGAGGAAATCACGCAGGAACCGGCCGAGCAGGAACGTGCGTGCCTCGTTCACCTGCTCGGGGGTGGGTTCGTCGGGCACGGGTGGCAGGGCGACTCGGGATGCCAGGTAGAGGCCGGTGGGTGGGTCGTAGCCGGGTTGCTGCAACAGGGTGCCGTCACGGCGTAGCACCGGGGCACCGATGATCCCGCGTAGCGGCGGCACGCCGGGCCAGGTCTTGCCGGCCAGCACCGACGACAGGATGTCGCGGGGTGGGGTCACCTCGTCTTCGTACATTTCAGGGTCTCCGGTGTCGCTCTTGCGGGTCTTGAGGCGGTAGACGTAGGCGTGTTCGGCGAGCAACCCGGCCAGGCCGGCGGGGTTGACCATGCTCGCGGACACGGGCAGTGGGGAGTCTTCGTCGGCGGCGGTGGCCAGGCCACCGGAGACCGCTTCCATGTGGACCAGGGAACCGGCGGACACATACGTGTCCGGCAACAGCCCGTCGACCAGGGCGGCTTTGAGCACGCGGATGGTTTCCGGGCCGGAGCCGATCTGCAACCGCGTCGTCATGCCGCCGCCTTCCCGGCGCTGTTCAGACGGCGCGGGTTGCGCGCCCCGACGCGCAGCCCGGACGCGATCGTGCGCGCCACCTCGCCGGCCCGCAGCCCGGTCGACAGGGCCGCCGGTTCGAGGACGGCGTACACGTCGGCGTCGGTGAGCGCGCCCCCGGCGGCCAACTGCCCGAGCGCTACGGCGGAGGTGAACAGGGCGTGGTTGCGTTGCCCGTCGGGGGCGCCGGTGAGGTGGTCGACTTGGCGTCGGATCGCGGCGGCCAGATACCGGCCGCGCCGGTCCGGGGGCAGCGTCACGGCCGTGGGCCGGTAGACGGGCCGCGCGGCCGGTGCGAGCAGCCCGCCCAGCCATCCGGGCAGCGGCGCGGGTTCCACGTCGAGGGCGACGGCGTAGGGGCGGCCGGCGACGGTCGAGCCGGCGGCGACGACGTACCCGCCGTGGGCGCGGGTATCGACCTTCCACCCGAGCCCACCGCGTTCCCCGGTGGTGTTGCGCAACTGCGGGCCGGGGGCGGGGTGGCGGTAGTAGAGGTGGGTGCCGCCGCTGCCGGTGGTCACCGTGTGCGTGAAGGTGATGTCGGTGCGCGGCGGCGCGTCGGGGCCGAATCCGTCGAACGGGTCGATCGGGGTGCCGTGGCGGGCGGCGAGGGTGGCGAACACGTCCCACCCGTCACGCGCCCCCGCCCACTGCGGCGGCGGGGTGTCGTCGGCGTGCTTGGGTACGTCCAGGTCGACCACCACCAGAGCGGACGGCCCGCATGCGATGCCGATGCCGTAGGGGCGGGTCGACCACGCCCGGCGGATACGGTCCGGGTCGGTGGTGGCGCGTTGCTCCCACCCGGTGTGACCGGTACGGCAGCGTGGGTCGCGGCCGGCGCAGTCGTCGGCGGTGTGGTCGGGAAACGCGGGCCGCTTGTCGTCCGGGCGTAGCGGGAACACGTGCCAGCCGCGCGCGGCGTGGGCGAGCGCGGCGGCCAACAGCGGCGAAAGGTCGGGCATGACGGTCCTTCCAGGCACAGGCGTGCCGGTGGCCAGCACCGCGCGGGCGCTGGCCACCGGGCGGTGAGCGCGCGAAGCGCGCCGGTCAGGGGTTCGGGGTCAGCCGGCGCGCTGCCGATGGTCGGGGAACGGCAGCACGGTGCCGCCGCTGTCGCTGGCCGGGCTTGCGGGGCGGATGCCGCGCCGGGGCGGGGCAACGGTCAGCCGCAGATACAGCCGGGAACGACCGGCGTCGGTGCCGGTCAGCGACCGGCGGGTTCCCTGCCAGGCGATACGGCCGGCGGCGGCCAGGGCGCGGGCCGCGGCGTCGATTTCGAACGGGGTGCCGGTCAACCACACTTCGAGGCCGGACAGCGGCGCGTCGCGCCGGGAGGGCCGGTCGTCGCGGTTGCCGGCCATCACGCGGGCTTCCCGTTGGCGACCGACAGCAGCACGTCGGCGTGGCAGGGCTGGTCGAGGGAGCACCAGCAGGCCAGGGGCTTGCCGGCCAGCTCGGCGCGGACAGCGGCGGCGTACTCGGGGTGCTCGGCGACCCAGCGCCGGAACAGCGCGACCGCGCCGGCCCTGCTGGCGCGGGTGTTGTCGGCACCGAAGCGGTTGCCCCACCGGGAGGGGCGGCCGACGTAGACGGCCCCGGCGGGCATCCGCCATCCGGCGGTGCGGCGGCGCTGAATCCGGCGGGCCGCTGGTGGGGCGGGTTGCGGGTAGGAGGTGCCCAGACGGGCGGTGACCTTCTCGACACACGCGCCGATCACCTCTTGCGGGTGGTGGCCGATGCTGGCGATAGCGACCAGGGCGGTCAACACCACGTCGGCCAGTTCAGCGGTGACGTCGGCGGTGGTGTGGGTGATGCCCTTGCGGGGGTTCTGGCCGATGGTGCCGATCCATGCGGCGGCGGCTTCTCCGGCTTCCTCGGTGACTTTCAAAATGCGCAGCGAGGTTTCCTCACGGCTGCGGCCGTTGATGGTGTCGAGTCGGGCGGCGACCAGGGCGGCGACGTCGAACACGCCGGCTGCGGCATTGGGGTTCATCGGGTGGCCTTCCGTGGGTGGGGGCGGCCGGCGACGGCGGCCCGGGTGACGGTGTGCCGGAGATCGGTGAGTAGTCCGTGGAGCTGCCGGCGGGCGCGCAACTCGGTCGGGGCCAGGGCGACGCGTACGCGGATCTCGGCGTGGTCGCGGCCAGCGGCAGAGCGGACCCTGACGAGGACGGCGCGGCCATGGCCGGGCAGGTCGACCACGATCTCTTCGGAGCGGTGTTCGCCAAGTCCGCAGCGGTGGTCCCGCCCGCACCATCCGGTGTGGCCGGTCATGGGTTGCCTCGGCGGTGTTCGTCGTGGATGCGGTTGAACAGGTGGACGGCGAGGCGGATGCGGCGGCCGGTGGCGTCGCAGCGGGGGCAGGGGGACGCCCGGCGGCCGGTGAGGGTGCGCAGTCGGCCGGTGCCCCGGCAGTGCCGGCAGCGTCCGAACGGGCTTGCCACACACCGGGCGAGGTAACTGAAAGTGATGGCGGTGAGGATGATGCACGGGGTGCTAGCGATCATCGCGAGCGTGTCCACATGTGCCTCCACAGCGGGTTTCCGGGCGTAGAGCAGGGCGGGCGCTAGGTTGCTAGCGTCCTGATGGGGTTTGGTGTGTGGGGCTAGCGGTGCCGCTAGGTCTAGCGGATGGGGGCGCTAGACCTAGCGGCCTGTGACGGGTTATCCCGCCTTCCGCTTTCGGTCACGCTCGGTGATGGCGGTGGTGATGTCGTCGCGGTGGATGCCCTTGCGGTTCGCGCCCTTGCCGGTGGTGGGGTCGGTGCCCCAGACCTGCCGGCCGACGGGCACCCGGTGGGGTTTGAGCGCGGCGGCCAACTGGCCGGTCTCCCACCCGTCGTAGAGGTCGGGCCGGAGTTCGGCCAGTCGGGCGACGACGGTCTCTGACCACACCTTCGGCTCGGTGGCCGCGACGACGGTGAGGATGTCGTCCAACAGGGTGTCCGCCGTGCCGCCGGTTGGCTCGGGTGCCTGGCCGACGGCGTAGCCGGTCAACGTGCCGGCGGCCTGCCGCAGCGCGTGGGCGCGGGTAACGACCCGCTCGACGTGTTCGGTCGCGGCGAGGTTCGTCCGGACGGTGACGGCCTCTTCGACCGCACCGGAGTCGTCCGCGCCCAGCAGGATACCGACGCCCTTGTGAGCGCGTTGGAAGCGCGACGAGTCGTAGCCGGCCGGATACGACCCGGCACCCAACACCGCTTCGGACGACTGCCACGTCATCGTCTTGAGGGCGAAGCGGGTACCGATGTTGTCGCGCAGGTCGGTCGGCACGGCCTTCCCGTCGGGCTTCTGCGTGGCCAACAGGATCATGATGCCGACCGACGGGCCGACCTTGCACAGCTCGGTCAACAGCTCCACGATCTCCTTGCCGTACTCCGGGTGCCCGCTGTACCGCTGGAACTCGTCCACGGCCACCAGCACCGGCCACAGCTTCAGCGCCCGCTTGTCGGCGATCTGTCGGGTCACCTTCGACTCCGGGCACAGGTCCGGCGGCAAGGTCGAGATGGTGTCGTAGCGGCGGTTCATGTCCGCCACCAGGTCGCGCAGGTCATCGACCAGGGCGGCCACCACGTCATCGCGGACACCGAAACCGGCCCGGTGGGCGATGCGCTCGAACGCCCGCCAGTCCTGCCCACCCTTCCCGTCGTAGATGTGCAGCTCCACGCTGGCGTCCAGGGCGGCGGCCAGCACCGGCAGGCGGGCGGCGAACGTCTTACCCATGCGCGGGATCGCCCCCACGAGCAGGGACGTGAACATCAGCAGCAGCGGCACCGGCCGACCCCGCTGGTCCTGACCGAACGGGAACGGGGCGAACACGTCCACGGTGCCGGTGTCGATCAGCGGCCACAGCCCCGACGCCTTCGCGTAGGGGTCCTCATCAGCGACCCACAGCGACAGCCGGCGGGCCGACCCGCCGGTGCCGCGTACCCGCTCCGGCCACACCTGCACCTCGTCGAGGTCCAGGCCGGCGGCAAGGTCGGTGCGCTTCTTCACCGCCTTGTCGGCGTTCGTCCAGTACGGCAGGTCGACCACGGCCCGCCACCCCGGACCGTCACGCATGATCGGCATCGGGAACGTGATCGGGTCATCGGGCTTGCACAGCCCGGCGGCCAGGAACGCCCGCGTCACCACGTCCGCCGACAACCGCCGCGCCCGGGGCGTCACCGCCGCCACGTCCAACAGCGGCTTGTCCTTCGGCGACCCGGCCAACCCGAACACCGCCACGGCGGCGGCGAGCATCAACCACCGCTGCCACGACCCCGCCAACACGGCGAGGACGGCGACGGTGGGCAGGCCGAGCAGCAGCACCGCCGACACCACCAGCGTCCGCCACCGCACCCGCGCATCCCGCTGCCGTGACAACTTCAGATACAGGTCGGCGTCCTCACGACGCACGGCGGCCAACCGCACGGGGATGCCTTCCGCGTCGGTCGCCCACCGCACGGTCGCGCCGAGCATCCGCGCGGTGCCGAACGGGGCACGCCACGCCAGCCGGCCGGCGTACTTCGGCGTCCGGGTCAGGTGATACGCCGACATATGCGCGACGTGGGACAACGCCCACCGGCCGGCGGTGAGCAGCTCGCCGCGCGAACGTAGCCACGGTGGCACGATCGGCCGACGCAACGCCGACCGGTCCGCCAACACCGCCGCCAGCCCCGACGGCTCGGCAACCGCGGGCGGGTCCACCGGCGGCGGGGTGTCGTCGTCCAGGTCGTCGGCCTCGTCGTCCAGGTCCACCGCGAACGCCCGCACGTCAGGCTTGCGCCGACGGGCATCCAGGTCGACCACCTCAGCATCCGGGCCGCCCGGGTGCAGGTCGCGTTCGGCGGCCTGCCAGTCGAATCGGGGGTCATCGTGGGGGGACGTCATGATGGGGGTTCCTCCAACAGGTCCGTTGCTTTCGGGTCGGGTTGAGGGCCGGCGGCACGGCACGGTTTGCGAGGCCAGGGCCGTGCCGCCGGCCGGGGACGGGATGTCAGTAGCCGTGTCGGCGGAGGGCGTCGTATGCGGCGGCCTGGTCAGCCGGCGCGGCGGAACGGAAGGCCCGCTCGAACTTGGTCTTGGCGTCGCGGAACTCGCGGCTGTCAATGTCGCGGTCAGCGGCGTCGGTTTCGGCCATGCCGAGTTTGAGTAGGGTGCGCACCGCGTCCCGGTTGATCGGGGCGGGGGTGGGCTTCTTGCTGAACAGACCCATGACGGGGTGACCCCTTCCGGCGGCCAGGCGGTCTGGCGGCCACCACCGCCACCGGGTGATGAGCCGGTGACGGCGGAAACGGCCAGCGGTGCTGGTGGGGAAGGGGTCAGCGGCGGTCGCGGGGTGCGGCGCGGCCGTTGAGCTGCCGCCGCGCCCGGTCGACCTCCGGACGGTCATGCAGGGCCTTACGCTGCCGCTCAGCCTCTTGCCGGGCGGCCTTGCTGCCGGTGGCCGTGGCGGCGGCGTCCAGGTCGCGCCACCGCTCGTACGCGTTCGCGAACCGGTCGCCGCTCACCGGCCGTTCCGCTTCTCGGCTGCGGCCTGGTTGCGGTCGGCGGCCTGGCGCTGCGCTTCGGCCAGCTGGGCGAGGCGGGCTTCCCGCCGTCGGGCGACGATCTGGTCGTGGTGTTCGCGCAACTGTCGATCGGACATACTGGTGGTCCTCCCGAGATCCCATGCGGGTTGAGGGGTTGGACCGGCGGCACAGCACTGGTTTGCAGGCCGTTGGGCTGTGCCGCCGGGTGGGGTCAGTTGCTGGTGTGGCCCTTGAGTTGCTGGGCGATCAGCCCGTAGCGGATGCGCTCGTCTTCGTCCAGGACGACCGGCCGGCGGCCGGCGGCCCGCTCGTCGCGCGTCTGCCGGTCGAGGTGCTTCGGGTCGACCTTGACCTCACGCGAGCGGCCGTCGCTGTCTTCGCTGAACAGGTATTTCTTGCCCACGGTCGGGTTCCCTTCGGGTCGTGGGTTGCCAGGCGGTCTGGCGGCCCCCGCGCGGGCACCCGCCGGGTGGGGTGGGTGCCCGACGGGGGTGGTCAGACCGCGCAGAACAGGGCGGCGGCGAACAGCCAGCCGACGTGCCAGGACTGGTCGAGGGCGTACATGCCGCCGCCCCGGGTCAGCCAGTGCGGGTCCTTCCCGAGCGATTCGGCGAGTCGGCGTAGTGGGGTGCGCCGGTCGGCGATGTAGTGCGACACCGCCGACACCGTCAGGCCGACCGTGACGCCCCAGCCGTCGAGGCGTAGCCCGGTAGCGAGGATCAGGGTGGTCAGGGCGACGACGGCGGTCAGGGTGTAGGTCGCGACGTGCGCGGCGCACGCGAGCCGACCCGCCCAACCGGGCTCACCCTTGCAGTCGGCTTGGTGCTGGGTTTGTACCCAGTGGTCGGCGACCTGATGAGCGGCGTAGAGAGCGGCGAACACGGCCGCGAACACGGCGGCGTGCACACCGGTGGGGTCTGATGCGAGCATGGGGGTTCTCTCCTGATGTCGTTGACTGAGGGGTGAGGGCCGGCGGCACAGCACTGGTTTCCAGGCCATGAGGGCTGTGCCGCCGGGCGGGGTCAGGACTGGTCGGCCTTGTCCTGCTGGGCGGCCGACGCCTTGCGCTGCGCGATGGCCTTGTCGCTGAACCACGACGGGTTGGCCTTCTGCGCCCGCCGGTTCAGGTCATCGGCCTGCCGGTCGGTGATGGTGTTCGGGACCGTGGTCTTCTTGCCGAACATGGGTTCTCCCCGGGATCAGGCGGCGATCGGGACGGGGGTGCCGTTGACCGGCGTCGGTGCTGCGTGTGGTGCGGATGGTGAACCGGTCACGGGGCGGGGCCGGTGGCGCTTGACGGTGCTCACGCTGACCTGGGCGAGGTGGGCGATCCGCTCGTGAGTGGCGGTCGGCTCGGTGGTGTGCGCGGCGATGACCCGCTCAGCGACGGTCAACGACCGGGCCGTGGGCCGGACCGGGCGGACCGGTTCACGAACCGGCGCGGCTGATGCCGGGGTGACCGGCTCGGCGTGATCCCACGGGTCGACCGGGGTCTCTGCCGGTTCCTCCGGCGTCGGCTCGGCCGGCGGCGTGGTGACCTTCTCGGCCGGGTGGTCCTTGTCGGCCTGGCGGGCGGCAGCGCGGGCGGCCCGTTCCGCGTTGTAGCCCTCCCATGCCTTACGCGGGTCGCGTTCGTTGTGTTCGATCGACCAGCGGGCCGCCATCAGGGAGCGGATGGGGAACATGCGGCGGCGCTTCGGGGAGAACTCCACCCCGGCGTCGTCGATGAGGCTGGCGTCTTCGGCTAGGAGTTGCACGTGTTGTGCGCGGCGGGTGTGCAGTCCCCACAGCCAGGGGCTGAGTAGGGACAGCAGGGCGAATGCCACCGCTGCCGCTGTGGGGGCGGCCCCGTTGGCGAAGTGGGCGTAGTTGATGGCGGCGACCACGGCGGCGATCAGCCACGCGGCCCGGCGTAGGGACGCGGCAGTGGCGTGAGCCTTGAGCATCAATGCGTCGTGGGCGTGCCACTGGACGTAGACGGCGATGGACTCCAGGGCGGCGGAGAACGCCACCGCGAACGCCACACGGGACGGCCCGTTCCACGCGGCCGGGGCGATCTGGTCGTAGGCGTAGGCGGCCTGTGCGTATGCCGCGCCGCCGTTGATTAGCAGCAGCGGCAGCACCGGCCGTAGCTTCGCGCCGAATTCCGCTCGTGCCTGGCGGCGACGCTCCCGCGTCTCGGCCCGCTCGACACGCCGGGCGGCGTCGCGGCGGCGCCGCTCCTGCTCATCGGCCAGGGCTTGCCGGCGGGCGTGTTCGGCGTTGGCTTCCCGCTGTTCCCGGTCGAGCTGCGCCATCAACCGGGCACGCTCGACATCGGCCTGTGCGGACTCACGGCGGGCCGCCGCACGGGCGGCCAGGATCGCCGGGTCTTCCGGCGTACGACGAAACATCGCAGGTGTCCTTCCGGTCAGTGGTCGAGAAGGGCGGCGAGCAGGTCACGGTGAGCGGAGAACACGTCGCCGTCGTGGTAGTGGCGCAGGTGCTCGATGAGGTGCTGATAGGGCTGGGCGGGAAGCCAGGCGGCCTGGCGGGCGTCGTCGCGGCCGGTCACCTCGGGCAATGCGTCCCATCCGTGTCCGAGGTCGATGCGGACCGGGACGGTGACCATCCACGCCTCATCCGAGGCACGCGGATCGGGCACATACCGGGCCGGCAACGTGGTCACCCACGGGTCGGTGGGATCGGCAGTCAGCCCGGTCTCCTCGGCCAACTCGCGGAACGCCGCGTGCGTCGGGTCCTCTCCGGGGTCGACGTGCCCGCCGGGCAGTGCCCACCCGTGCCCGTCGCCGCGTTCGATGAGCAGTAGCCACCGCTGCCCGTGGACGTCGGCGGCGGTGACGATGGCGTCGGCGGCCAGGGCCTCACCCCAGTGACCGAGTTCGTTACGGCCGTACCGGATACCGGTCGGCGCGTAAGGGTTGACCGGGCGGCCGTCCACGAGGGGGAACGGAATCGCGGCGGCGGCCCGGCGGGCGGCCCAGTCGATGCGGGCGGGGTCCATTTCCGGGTCGGCCCAGGATGCTCCGGCGGTGATGCCGGCCAGGACGGACGGGTGGGTGAAGGTGCGGGAGGTCATCAGGCCACCGCCAGCGCGGCGAGCCGGTCAGCGGTCGACGGGTCGAGCGGCCCGGCGGGGTCGGTGTACTCGGTGGCGGTGGCGTAGAACTCCCAACCGTGCCACGTCGGATAGGCGTTCATCTGCCGGTACGGGAGACCGTCAGTGGTGGTGCCGTCGTGCTCGCCGGTCAACATGTCCGGGTCGTTGAGTCCGGCCAGATGCAGCCACGACTTCAGGGCGGCGATGCTGTCGAAGGTGACCGACAGCGACACGCCCGGGGTGTGAACCCGGATGTCGGTCGGGTCGGCGAGCAGGATCAGTTCGGCCATGACGGCGCGACGGGACTTCTGGACAGTCACTCGGAACTCCTTCAATACAGGGGTGAGCACTGAAAGGGACATCAGGCCGCGCGGTGCGGGTCGGTGCGGGCGTGGCCGGCGAGGTCGGCGGCGGCGCGGGTGACGCGCGCCTCGGCCCGCCGGAGTCGACGCCAGTCCAGGGCGGTCGGACCGCCCTGGTCGATGGCGTTGAGGAGGGTGATCTCGGCGTCGAGCGCGTCCATCTCGGCAGCGATCAGAGGCCATTCGGCTTCGATCGCAGCCAGATCGGCGGGAGTCGGTTCGGTGGTAACGGGAGCGAGCTGCTTCCGCACGGAAGACCTCCAGGTGGAGTCAGTGGAGAGCCCGGCGGCGCTGGGCAGGAGCGCTCGCGCCGCCGGGCTGGCGATGGATTGAGGTGGCACGGTCACCTGAGCCGTGCGCGGCACCTTTTCGGTGGGAGGTGCGGCCCGATTCGGTTGTCAAAGAACAGGTGCGCAGCGGTCCGTGGGCGCGCAGCGCCGCGAGGCGCTGCCTTCCCCGGCTACCAACCGGCGGTGTAGCTGATTTCAGTGCTAAAATTAGCGCTGAAGTTGTGCGATGTCAACGAGGGTGGGGGACTAGGATCAGCGGATCAGGCAGTCAGACAGGGAGGCGTCGGGTGGAGGATTGGCAGGCCGTGGCCAGCGCCATCAACAACCGGATGGCCGAGTTGCCGCTGACTCAGCAGGAGTTGGCCGAGCGCTCCAAGGTCTCGGTAGCGACGCTGCGAGAGCTGCAATACGCGACGGCGACCCGCAAGCGTTCCGCTCGTACGCTCGCTGCGATCTCTCACGCGCTCGGCTGGCCGGACGACTACCTCCGCGCCGTGCTGACCGGCACCACGCCGCCCAGGGGCAGCGGGGGAGTTGGGCCGGCGGACAGTTCGTCGCTGGTGCTGGCTCGGCTGGATCAACTGCACGCCGAGGTGCGGCGGCTCGCGGATGCCGTCGAGCGGATCGGGGTCGATGTCGGTCATGGCGACAAGGACACCAGTTCTGGACGCGCACCCGAACGCCGTTCGCCAGCCGGGTAGACGCAGTTCACTAGGCAC